>CAMVNR010000072.1 GCA_947168905.1 uncultured Lachnospiraceae bacterium | reverse complement strand
CTTGCCGCCCAGGGGCTGCTGGGTAACCAGCGAGTAAGGACCGGTTGAACGCGCGTGGATCTTATCGTCAACCAGATGATGCAGCTTCAGATAATGCATGTGTCCGATCGTAACCGGAGCGTCAAAGAATTCGCCGGTACGTCCGTCTCTTAGCTGAACCTTGCCGTCACGGCTGATCGGAACGCCCTTCCAGAGCTCCCTGTTCTCCAGATGGTCGCCAAGATAGGTCATGACTTCCTTCGACAGGATATCTTTATATTTCTTCTTGAATTCCTTAAAGTCGGTATTGACATAATCGTTCGCGACTTCCAGCATGTTCTGGATATCACGCTCGGTAGCGCCGTCAAATACCGGTGTGGAAATATCAAAGCCAAGCGCCTTGGCGGCCAGGGAAAGATGGATCTCCAGCACCTGTCCGATATTCATACGGCTCGGAACACCCAAGGGGTTCAGAACGATATCAAGCGGTCTTCCGTTCGGGAGGAACGGCATATCTTCCACCGGGAGCACACGGGATACAACACCCTTGTTTCCGTGGCGGCCTGCCATCTTGTCACCGACCGAAATCTTTCTCTTCTGAGCGATATAGATGCGCACGCTCTTCGAAACGCCGGGCGCGAGCTCTTCGTTGTTTTCACGGGTGAAGACCTTCGCATCCACGACAATACCGTAAGCGCCGTGGGGAACCTTCAGGGAGGTATCGCGGACTTCACGCGCCTTCTCGCCGAAAATCGCGCGTAAGAGACGCTCTTCCGCATTGAGCTCCGTCTCGCCCTTCGGCGTAACCTTGCCTACCAGAATATCGCCTGCGCGGACCTCCGCACCGATACGGATAATACCGTTTTCATCGAGATCCTTCAGCGCATCGTCGCCGACGCCGGGCACATCCCTCGTGATTTCTTCCGGGCCGAGCTTGGTGTCTCTGGCTTCGATTTCATATTCCTCGATATGAATCGAGGTGTATACATCTTCCTGGACGAGGCGCTCCGATAGAAGAACCGCGTCCTCGTAGTTATATCCTTCCCAGGTCATGAATCCGATCAGCGGATTCTTGCCGAGGGCAATTTCTCCGTTATGTGTCGAGGGACCGTCGGCAATCACCTGGCCCTTTTCCACGTGTTCGCCCTTTTCGACAATCGGCTTCTGGTTGTAGCTGTTCGACTGGTTGGAACGGGCAAACTTCGTCAGATGATAGACGTCACGGTTGCCATCGTCCCTGCGGATGATAATCTCATCCGAAGCGGAGCGCTCAACCGTTCCGGCCTCTCTTGCCACCTGGCAGACACCCGAGTCAATCGCAACCTTGTCCGCAAGTCCGGTATCCACGACCGGAGCTTCCGTCAGCATCAGCGGAACTGCCTGACGCTGCATGTTCGAACCCATCAGCGCACGGTTCGCGTCGTCGTTCTCCAGGAACGGAATCATCGATGTCGCTACCGAGAAGACCATCTTCGGCGAAACGTCCATCAGGTCGATGCGCGTGCGGTCATATTCGGACGTCTCCTCACGGAAGCGTCCCGAAACCATTTCATGAATAAAATGTCCTTCTTCATCCAGCGGCTCGTTCGCCTGGGCAACGATGAAATCGTCTTCCTCATCCGCGGTCAGATAGACCACCCGGCTTGTAACGAACGGGTTCTTCGGATCGGTTTTGTCCACAAGACGGTACGGAGCTTCGATAAAGCCGTAATTGTTCACGCGCGCATAGCTTGCCAGAGACGTGATCAGACCGATGTTCGGACCTTCCGGAGTCTCGATCGGGCACATTCTTCCGTAATGCGTATAGTGAACGTCACGCACCTCGAATCCGGCGCGTTCTCTTGACAGACCGCCGGGGCCGAGTGCAGAAAGCCTTCTCTTATGCGTCACTTCAGACAGCGGGTTGTTCTGGTCCATGAACTGGGACAGCTGGGAGGATCCGAAGAACTCCTTCACCGCCGCGGTCACCGGCTTGATATTGATCAGACTCTGAGGCGTCACGCCGTCCATGTCCTGTGTCGCCATACGTTCTCTGACGACACGCTCCATTCTGGACATACCGATTCTGTACTGATTCTGCAGGAGTTCGCCGACCGCACGGATACGGCGGTTTCCAAGATGATCGATATCATCCTTCTTGCCGATGCCGTATTCCAGGCATAAGAGATAATTGATCGACGCAATAATCTCCTCTTTAAGGATATGCACCGGTACCAGGTCGCGGATCCTGCGGCGGATTTCTCCCTTCAGTTCCTCGCCTTCCAGCCCGTTCTCAAGGATTTCCATCAGGACAGGATAGAAAACAAGCTCATGGATTCCGGCCTCTGCCGGATCGAAGGGCAGATATTCCGCAGCATCGACCATACGGCTCGAGATCATCTTAACCTTCCGGTCTTCCGCCTGCACGTAGACATATTCGATACCCGTATTCTGAATGCGGCTTGCAAGCGCACGGTCCGGAACGGTTCCTGCCGCAGCGATAATTTCACCGGTCGCCGGATCCACAACATCCTCGGCAAGCGTCTGTCCGGACAGACGGTATCTTAAGTTCAGCTTTTTATTGAATTTATAGCGGCCGACATGTGCAAGATCATATCTCCTGCCGTCGAAAAGCATTCCGTTGATCAGGGTCTCGGCACTGTCAAGTGACGGCGGCTCACCCGGACGGATCTTCTTGTAGAGTTCAAGCATGCCGTCCTGATAGCTCTTTGTCTTGTCGCGCTGCAGGGTGCTGACGATCTTTTCCTCTTCGCCGAAGAGATCCAGGATCTCCTGGTCGGTTCCGTAGCCGAGCGCACGCACAAGGACGGTAACCGGAACTTTTCCGATCCGGTCGACACGCACGAAGAAAATATCGTTGGAGTCCGTTTCATACTCCAGCCAGGCGCCGCGGTTGGGAATAATCTGGCTCGTGTACAGCTCCTTGCCGAGCTTGTCATGATCAATATCGAAATAAATGCCGGGAGAACGTACAATCTGGCTGACGATAACGCGCTCCGCCCCGTTGATTACAAAGGAGCCGGTGTCGGTCATCAGCGGGAGATCGCCCATAAAAATCTCATGATCCTTGATTTCACCGTTCACCTTATTGTGAAGACGTACGGTCACCTTTAAAGGAGCGGCATAGGTCGCGTCACGCTCCTTGCACTCCTCGATCGTATATTTGATCTCATCCCTGCAAAGCCGGTAATTTCCGAATTCCAGAGAAAGCTGGCTGAAATTCTCCCCGATCGGCGAAATGTCGTCGAAGACCTCCCGAAGGCCCTCTTTCAGGAACCATTCATAGGAAGCCCGCTGCACTTCGATCAGATTCGGCATTTCGAGGACATCCGTCTGGTGAGAAAAACTCATTCGGGAATTTTTGCCGGATTTGATTTGATGGATGCCGATTTTTTCCATAGACGTTCACTCCTCTTCAGATTTTTGTGTACGCCTGATCCTCTCCATTGCAGAATTCATGAATTTCATGAGCCTGCCACCTGAAAAAACCAGGTTGCGAGGGCATAGTATACCCATTCCCGCAAATATGCGCAAATATCACTATAACATAAATAAAAATCGCTGTCAACCATTTTTTGGCATTAACAGCGATTTTTTCACATTTATAGATTCTATCACAAAACGCAAGACTTTGCAAGCACTTTATTTTCCGGTCTCAGGCCGCTCCTGCTGCCTCCTGCATGTTCAGAAAAGCATTTTTCATTACGGTTCAAAAAAACACCGGAGATCAGTCCCCGGTGTTTCTTCGATCGGAGCGACAAGAATCGAACTTGCGGCCTCCTGAACCCCATTCAGGCGCTCTACCAAACTGAGCCACGCCCCGACAGCAAAAGGTATTATAGCAGACTTTTTTCAAAAAGGCAAGTACTTTTCAAAAATGTCTGTGCCGGATTCAGATCATCCGGAGCGAAAAACCGTTCCGCCAAAGAAGGATCAGGTACAGGATCCATGTGCCCGCAAAAAGCACCGCCGAAGCAATCAGAAACAGCCTGTGAAAAAGAACGCTTCTGCCGCAAGTACCGCCGCCGTTCTTTCATTTAAGCCGTTCAGCTTTTTCATACTTTTTCTTCTCTCACACCCCAAAAAGGTACCCCCGGTGAAGCTAAATCACCGGAGGTACCGAGTTGCCTGTTCAGATGTTCAATTGCATTTCTGTCCGATTATGCCATCAGACGGATGACATTGAGTTTCACGCCGGGGCCCTGAGTCGAACTTAAGGTAGCTGACTTCAGGAACTGGCCCTTGACTGCGGCCGGACGGGCCTTGTTGACTGCGTCCATAATCGCCTGGAAATTTTCCATGAGCTGTTCCTCGCTGAAACTGACCTTTCCGATCGGAACGTGGATAATGTTGGATTTATCAAGACGATATTCAATCTTACCGGCTTTGATTTCCTTGACCGCACTCGTTACATCCATGGTAACGGTACCAGCCTTCGGGTTCGGCATCAGGCCTTTCGGTCCGAGGATACGGCCGAGACGGCCGACGATGCCCATCATATCGGGTGTAGCAACTACTACGTCGAAATCAAGCCAGCCCTCGTTCTGAATCTTCGGAACGAGTTCTTCGCCGCCCGCATAATCAGCGCCTGCTGCCAGAGCCTGATCTACACGATCGCCCTTGGCAAAAACAAGGACGCGGACGGATTTGCCGGTGCCGTTCGGGAGTACGACAGCGCCGCGCATCTGCTGTTCCGCATGACGGCCGTCACAGCCGGTACGGATATGCAGTTCAACCGTTTCATCAAATTTCGCAGTGGATGCCTTCTTCACAATCGCGATGGCATCATTTGCTTCATAAAGTACGTTGCGGTCTACAAGCTTTGCAGCCTCCAGATACTTTTTACCTCTTTTCATCTAAAACCTCCATGTGGTGTTCTCGGGATTATCCCCTCCCACGATCGTATCTAAACTTTTCAAGTGACCGATGTTATCGCTTATTCTTCAATCGTAACGCCCATCGAACGTGCGGTGCCGGCGATCATGCTCATAGCCGCCTCCAGGCTTGCCGCGTTCAGGTCGGGCATCTTGGTCTCGGCGATCATCTGAAGATCAGCTTTCGAAAGAACAGCTACTTTCTTCTTGTTGGGTTCGCCGGAACCGGACTGAATCTTGCAGGCTTTCTTGATCATTACAGCCGCCGGGGGAGTCTTCAGAACGAAGCTGAAGCTCTTGTCAGCGTAAACAGTAATGATAACCGGAATGATCGTATCACCCTTGTCTGCCGTCTTCGCATTGAATTCCTTTGTAAACTGGACAATGTTGACGCCCTTCTGGCCGAGAGCCGGTCCTACGGGCGGAGCCGGTGTTGCCTTGCCGGCCGGAATCTGCAACTTAATAAATCCATCAATTTTCTTTGCCATTTTGGCACCTCCTAAAATGTGGTAACTAACGGGATTTCCCTCCCACTGCCGTTTTTCTCACGCCTCCCGGAGAAAAAACGGTGTTACTTCTTTTTGACTTCCGTAAACCCCAGTTCTACCGGAGTCTCGCGGCCGAACATATCCACCATAATGGTAACCGTCTGTCTCTGCTGATTGATCGCGTGGATGGTTCCGACGGTATCCCGCCAGGCGCCGCTGATCGCGACGACCTCGTCGCCGACCTCGTAATCCACAACGATATTCTTCTTCTCTCCGATGCCCATGCTGAGCATTTCGTCTTCGGTCAGCGGAACAGGCTTGCTGCCAGGCCCCACAAATCCGGTCACGCCGCGGGTGTTTCTGACCACATACCATGTCTCGTCATTCAGAATCATGTGAATGAGGACATAGCACGGGAACAGCTTATGCTCGCTGACTTTCTTCTGGCCGTTTTTAACCTCGACAACTTCTTCAACAGGAATGGAGACTTCCAGAATATAATCCTGCAGGGAGCGGTTCACAATGGTTTTTTCTATGTCAGCCTTAACTTTGTTCTCATACCCGGAATAAGTATGGGCAACATACCATCTGGCCTCTTCCATGTCTCACCTCGTTCAGAAAATACTGCTGACAGTACCGATCAGTAACTGTGAAAGCACATCTACCAAACGAATGAATCCGCACAGAATGGCAGAAACGACCACGACTACCAGCGTCTGCTTGAACGTTGTCTCAGCAGTAGGCCACTGGATTTTGCGGATCTCCGCCTTCAGGCCTTTGAAGAAATCCCTGACTTTGTCAAAAAAAGACTTCTTCTGTGCGTTCTTATCAGCCATAACTCACCTCTTACTTTGTTTCTTTGTGCAAAGTATGTCTCTGACAGAATCTGCAGTACTTTTTCGTCTCCAGACGCTCGGGATGATTTTTCTTCTCCTTCGTCAGATTGTAATTACGCTGATGGCATTCTGTACATTCCAAAGTAATTCTTACGCGCACGATATCCACCTCCATCGTTTTCATGTGAACAGGCATTATTCACACGCCTTCCCCTAAAGAAGACGCCATAATAATATACCACAACACTTCTTTGAAAGTCAAGGCTTTTTTTATGATATCCAAAGGTTTTTCCTTTGAAGCGTTTCCTACTGCTGATCCGCTTCCTGCAAAGTGCTCTCTTCGGGAACGGCTTCTTCCTGGATGCTCTCCCCGGGTACGGCTTCCGACAGCGTTTCCTCCTGCGGGGCGGCTTCCGGCAGCGTATCTCCGGCGGGGTTTTCCCCGGCGGCGTCTTCCTCATCGGAAGAGCCGGAAGCGTCCGTGCTCTCCGTCCCGGATGCTTCCATCGCGTCGATAAAATCCTGCTGCGTCTTCACATACAGAAGGGAAGGAATGTCAGCGTTTTCGGGAAGCGGAGGCACTTCCTCCTCCCCGGAAAGAACGTAGTACTGATTTCTGGCCTCATCCCGGCGTTCATACTCCGGATAGAGCCAGTACACGCTCTGGTATCTGTGAAGCGCACTCTCGGTATCGCCCGCGTTTTCATAGGACGCGGCAGCATTCAGAAGCGTCTCCGGACGGTTCGGATACATGAGCCACGCCGTATCGTAGGACAGCGATGCTTTCTCATAATCAGCGCTGCTGTAATATCCCGCCGCCTGTTCGAGCATCATCATCATGACGCCCTCGTCCGTAGCGTAGATCGCCAGATTCCGGTAGTGCTCCTTGTTGCTTGTCGAAAGGATGGTCGGATTGATTCTCAGAATGTCCCGGACGGCTTCAGCCCAGTCCTGGCCTTCCCGGTTGACGGAATCGACAGCTGAAAGCACGAGCGTCTGGTTCGCCGCCCACTGCTGTTCCTGCTCCGGCGCTTCGACAACAACAAAGGGCTTCTCTGCTTCGGACTCGGATTCGGATTCCGATTCGGATTCTGAAATGGACTCGGACTCCGACTCGGATTCGGATTCCGACTGGGCAATCGAGGCGTTTTCACTGGCTTTTTCCATGGCGCTGATCGTTCCCTGCAGATCGGATATGACAGCCTCATAGGAAAGCTCCTTCGCCTCCTGGCCGGCGGTCCCCTTTTTCACCATTCCCGGAACAATCACGAACCAGGCGATGGCAATGCCGATCGCTGCGCCGAGAATGATATAGAAGGCATTTGCCAGATAGGAGCCGAAATCCCTGAACCGCACCGGAATGATCAGCTGCTCCCTGTCATCCTCGCCGACGGTTCCGACGCTTCTCGTGCCTCGTTCGGAAAGCGAGGACAGTTCCTTCAGATAATAGAGCGCAGACACGTTCCCGCGGTCCACTTCAAGGCAGCGCATCAGGATCTTGCGTGCCTGATCATACTTCCCGTCATCAATATACAGAAGCGCCAGAAGCTCATAGGCCTTCACCATATTGGAATGGACGGAGACCACCTTCTTCAGCTGGATCATCGCCAGGTCCTTCGCGCCGTTTCTGGCGTACTGCAGCGCCTGGTTGTACTTCTTGATGCCGTGAACCTCGGAATCGAGTTCGCGCATGTTGCGGCGCATATTATTGATAAAGCGGTCCGCGATATTCGGTCCGGTGGTCATATTTTTGCTGATCACCCACTCTTTCAGGCCTTCCGCGGACTCTCCCATGGCATTCAGCACGAGTCCCAGAAGGTTCCTCGCCTGAATATTTCGCTTGTACAGGTGCAGGCTTGCGCGAAGCGCCTCGCGCGCGCCGGAAAGGTCGCGCACCTGCGCCTTCATCAGGCCTTCATTATAATAGCGGTTGCTCGCGTAAACGATCTTTTTAAATGTCCGGATATCCGCACCGCATTTGGTGCACATATTCTTATTCAGATCAAGCGTGGCATTGCATCTGTAACAGTTCATAAAACCTCCGGATTAACGGTCCCGGTACTCCGCCATCAGCTCGACCATCAGATCGACCATGTCCTTATCGTTCTCCGACATAATCGCATTCTCTGTATCGTCAATTTCAAGGCTCGGTTTAAATTTCTTTAATTCTTCTTCAAAATCAATCATGACAGTCTCCTTTTTCAGAAAGAGCTAAAAACCACATATGCACAACAGAAATATTATAGCAATGATCCGCCGTTCATGCAAGCATTTTCAGCACGGCTTCCCGGTAGACCTTCATGGCGAGCGCTCTGCACTGGGGATCCTGTGAGGAAAAATGCTCCAGCATGACCCCGCCGTTGATTTCAAGAACCGAAAGCTCCTCTCCGGTCCGTACGATATCGACGGAAGCAAAACGGGCAGGAACCGCGAGAAGCGCTTTCTCTGCCAGTGCTCCGAGCCGTTTTTTAAGCATTTCATCCGTCTCGACAACGCCCCGTGCGCCCTGACCGAGATTATGCCTCCACTCCTCGTAGACGATCTCTCCGTGTTCTACCCTGTATGCGCGCTCCTTCCGGATAAAGAGACGGGGCTCACCGTCAAGCATCACCACGCGGTATTCGTCGTCGATCCGGACAAAGGGCGAAAGCGCGGCGGCATAGGAAAATTCACGGATTTTTGCAAGCGTCTCTTCCGCCTCCGCCATCGAACGAATCAGGTAGACGCGGTTGCCGCCGGTTCCGTAATTATCCTTGAGCACCAGCTGGCGGTCCCGTTCCAGAAGGCTCCGGCACTGCTCCAGATATTCCGCCATGCCTTCTTCGGGCAGACTGTTCGGCAGTTCGAGAAAACGGTGCTCGACCGCAGGAACGCCGCTGTCGGAAAGAAGGAGGTAGGTCAGCGCCTTATCCCGGCAGATTTCCTGCACAGAGGCGCTGTTCAGTCCGAACCTGTAGCCCACGATGTATCCTGTACGTCCGTCTTTTGTCAGCCGGTGCGCCCAGTTTCCGGAAAAGCTTATCAGCTGTATCTTTTCTTCAGCGCAGATTTCACGGAGCATTCCGACAAAGCTTGAGACCCTTTCTTCCATGGCGCTCTCCTTCTGTATTCCTTATCTGTTTTTTCCTTTTTCCGCCTGGAGCTCGGCCAGACGGTTCTTTCTGCGGTTCTCGACCTCCGGAGACTTCGCCACGATATCTCCGGCTTTCGTAAGCGCTTCACGGGTAAGAAGCGGGCCGACGAGTTCGTAAACGAGGATCGCGAACAGCGTAATGTTCCGGATCAGGTTCCCTTGTTCTCCGAGGGCCATCGCCATGGTGCACATTCCGAGCGCCACGCCTGCCTGCGGGAAAAGCGTAATCCCCAGGTATTTCTGTACCGTTTTCGAACAGTGCATCATTTTCGCGCTGATTCTCGCGCCGTAATACTTGCCGACGCAGCGCGTCAGGATATATACAACACCGATTCCGATAATGACAATGTCCCGGAATACCGACAGCTCCAGCTGAGCGCCGCTCACAACAAAGAACAGCGCCAGAAGCGGCGAGGTCCATTTTTCGCTCGCCTTCATGATATCCTCCGAAAGCGGACAGAGATTGCAGAACACCGTTCCCAGCATCATACAGGTCAGAAGGGACGAAAATCCGATCTTGACCGGGCCGATATGAAACTCCAGCATGGAAAGCGCCGCTGTCAGAAAGACCAGCGCAATCGTCATATTCAGACGGTTCGTATGTGAATTGAACAGCTTTTCGATCTGGGTCAGTACAAAGCCCATCAGCGCGCCGAGCGCGAGGGACAGCACAATTTCAATCAGCGGGTTCAGCAGGGTGGGGATCATGTCCGCCTGCCCCTCCACCAGGGTTTTGGAAATACCGAAAAGCACCGCGAAGACGATCAGGCCGACCGCGTCGTCCAGAGCGACGATCGGCAGAAGGAGGCTGGTCGTCTCGCCCTTTGCCTTGTACTCGCGCACGACCATCCGCGTAGCGGCGGGAGCCGTCGCAGCCGCGATCGCGCCGAGGGTCAGACACTGGGGAAGCGAAAGCTTCTCCGGAACCGCCAGATGAATCGCAAAAAGAACCGCGACTACCAAGAGCGTTGCGGCGATCGCCTGGAAGATACCGATGACAAAAGCCTGCTTTCCGGTCTTTTTCAGGTCGCTCATCCTGAACTCGGATCCGATGGAGAAAGCGATAAACGCAAGGGCCACCTCTGAAATCAGCGAGAGTGCCTGTACGGATTCCTGCGAAGTGAATCCGAGGCCGTTTATGTGAAGCCGGCCAAGGACATATGGCCCGATCAGGACGCCGGCCACCAGATAGGAAGTGACTGCCGGAAGCCTCAGCGGCTTAAACACGCGGGTCATCATCAGTCCCGCAAGGATCGCAATGGACAGAGCCAGTAAATGATACATGTTTTTCTTTCTTCTCCTCTTCTCATCTCATGAAAGAGAAGCGTTCCCCGTACTGAAAAAGGGGCCCGCTTCTCTTCGTTTGGCATAATGCCTCGCTGCCTGCTTTTATGGCCGTGTCTGTTCCGGCAAACAGGCGGATTTATTTTTTCACTTTCCGGTATACAATTCCGCAGCGGCTGGGAAGATATGCCAGGAATCCGTTTCTGTCATCGTCTCCCGGAAGCACCTCGGAATGATAGACAACCGATTTGTCCACACGTCCGTAGCCGCCGAATTCCTTGTCATCGGTGCACAGAACCACTTCGTAATCTCCCTTTTCCGGGGTCGGCACAAAGTAACCTGTGAAGGACTGCGTCGGATGGATATTGAAGGCAAAAACATCTCCCTGCTTCTCATAGATCAGGATCTTGTCTCCCTCATGCACATAGAGGTTATGCGCGTCATGTCCGAGAAGGTCATCATCCTTTCCGAGCTTCAGCATTGCCTTGTCAAAATCTCCGAGGTAGGAATAACGAAGATCCGTACGGTCCGCAAGCGACCACTGCCTTCTGCAGTAATGGTAGGACCAGCCGTTTCCTTCTCTCGGGAAATCAATCCATTCCGGATGGCCGAATTCATTGCCCATGAAATTAAGGTATCCTGAGCCAGCAAGGGAGTAGGTCAGAAGACGGATGATCTTGTGAAGCGCCATGCCTCGGTCGATAATCAGATTATTCTTGCAGTTCCGGCCCATCGACCAGTACATTTCCTGATCGCAGAGCCAGAACATAATGGTCTTGTCTCCGACAAGCGCCTGGTCATGCGATTCACAGTATCCGATAACTTTTTCATGAGAGCGGTGCCCTGTCAGCTCATACCAGATCTGCCACAGCGACCAGTCTTCGTCTCTGGACTCCTTCAGCAGGCGGATCCACAGGTCGGGAACGCCCATACTGAGCCGGTAGTCGAAGCCGATTCCTCCGTCATTAATCGGCAGGCACATTCCGGGCATTCCGGACATATCCTCCGCGATTGTTACAGCCTTCCCTGAAAGCGAATGCACCAGGTGGTTTGCAAGCATCAGGTAGGTTACTGCTTCGGTATCGGTATTCATCGAGAAGTACTTATCATAATTGTCGAAGCTTTCCCCGAGTCCGTGATTATGGTACAGCATAGAAGTCACGCCGTCAAAACGGAAGCCGTCAAAATGATACTCTTCCATCCAGTATTTCAAATTGGACAGGAGGAAATGCAGGACTTCATTCTTGCCGTAGTTGAAAAGCTTGGTTCCCCAGGCCGGATGGTTTCCGAGAGCGCCTTCATGGAAGAACTGGTAATCCGTGCCGTCAAAATGGTTCAGGCCTTCGCGCACATTCGGACAGGCGTGGGAATGGACAACATCGAGCAGCACACGGATTCCGTTGGCATGCGCCGTGTCGATCAGGTGCTTCAGTTCTTCCGGCCTTCCGTAACGGGAGGAAGCCGCGAAGAAATTCGTCACCTGATAGCCGAAAGAAGCATAATAGGGATGCTCCTGAATCGCCATGACCTGGATGGTGTTATAACCGTCAGCCACGATCCTCGGAAGCACATTCTCTTCAAACTCGCGGTAAGTGCCGACACGGTATTCCTCCGTCGCCATTCCGATATGGCACTCGTAGATCACCGGCGGAAGCGTCGGGTTAAAGTCCTGATCATGCCACTCAAAAGGCTCTTCGGGAAGATTCACTTCAGCGGACCAGATATAAGTCACAGGATCCTGCACTACATAATCCGCATAGGTGGGAATATGTTCTTCGGTATGTCCGTCCTTCGTGACAAGCACCTTGTACTTCTGTCCGTTCTTTAAAGCCTCGTCTCCGGTAAGCTCAATCTCAAAGACGCCGTTTTCCCTGCGCTGCATCGGATGCGAAAGACCGTTCCAGCCGTTGAAATCGCCGAAAAGGTGCAGTTCGTCCGCTCCCGGCGCCCATTCTCTGTAAATGACGCCGTCCCGGGTGCGGTGCAGGCCGAAATACTTATGGCCGTTCGCAAAGTCCGACAGCTTTCCGCTGCCCTCTGTAAGCTCGTCCAGTTTCTCCACAAATGATTCCATCCTGCGCTCAATGTCATCCCTGTAGCTGTTCAGCAGTGAATCATAAGCAAAAATCTTATACGCCATGCAATTTCTTCGCTTTCTATGATATTAATTGTTTTCTGAATTTTCAGTGTTCCCGCCGTTTTCTTCCGAAGCTTCCGTGTTTTCAACGTTCCCAGAAGCTTCCGTGTCTTCAGTGTTTCCCGAAGCTTCTGTGTCTTCGCCGTTTCCGGAGGCTTCCTCTGCCGGTTCAGATCCTTCTTCGGCGCCCGTTTCCTCTTCCTCTGCCGCTGCGGCTTTCGATTCTTCTTTCTTGGCTGCTTCTGCATTTTCGGTTTCTGCGGCTTCCAAAGATGCTTCTTCCGCTTCCGTGCCGTCAGGTTCTGTGCCGTCCGCTTCTCCCGCAGTTTCTTCCGTTTCTTCCGGTTTTTCAGCGTCCTCTCCGGCCGTCTTCACCTTTATTTTCCGAAGCGGCGCAAGGCCTTTCATCTTCATTACCACAAAGAGAATCACTCCGCCTGCGAAGATGAAGATCGCCGTAAACTGTGCTGTCGTAAGGGAGCCGACCGTCTTCGGTTCCGTACGGATAAACTCGATAAAGAACCGCGCGACGCTGTAGATCATCATGTAGAGAGACACGATCGCTCCGCGGAAGCGCACCCGGTCCGTCATGAACCATAGGAAAAAGAACAGAAGGAAATTAAAGCAGGACGACATCAGCTGCGTCGGATACAGACCGATCCCCGCCGGCGCTTCCGCCCCGTTCGGGAATACGACCGCGTACCAGGCTCCGTCCGGCGCGACCTTACCATAGCAGCAGCCTGCGAGGAAACAGCCGATTCTCCCGAAGCCCTGTGCAAGCGCAATACTTGCCACCGCCAGATCCAGCTTGTCAAACACGGTTTCCTTCCTGATTTTCAGATAGATGACCGCTGCGAGAATGCCCATCACCAGCCCGCCGTATACGACAAAACCGCCCGTGAGATCCAGAAGCAGTCTCGGATTCTCGATGATTTCGGGCAGTATGGTGATCCAGTACATCAGCTTGGCACCGATGATGCCGAAGACGATACCGATAAAGGCAGCGTTAAACAGAATGTCCGGATCGACGCCGTAGGTTTTCGCGCGCCGCATCGCCACCAGCACACAGGTAATGACGCCGATGGCGATCATCAGGCCATATCCGTACACAGTTACCGGACCGATATGAAACAGTTCTCTTAGCATAGTCCCCCCCAAACAGCAGCTTCCTGATTTTTCTTAAAAAGCGAGCAGGACGATAAGCCGGGTTCTGTCGTGAATGATCATCTGTCTGTGACCGTATGTCGCCACACGGCTCAAGCGGCGTACCTTGGAGCATAGACGGGCCGCCCATACGCTCCGTTTTGCCTTGCTTCGGATGGGGTTTACATATGCCGGATCCGTTGCCGGATCCGCGGTAGTCTCTTACACTGCCTTTTCACCCTTACCGGGCCATAAAATACCCGGCGGTACTTTCTGCTGCACTTTCCCTGGAGTCGCCTCCGCCGGACGTTATCCGGCATCCTGCCCTGTGAAGCCCGG
>CAMVNR010000071.1 GCA_947168905.1 uncultured Lachnospiraceae bacterium | reverse complement strand
AACTGGAAAAAGCCGGCCTTGCAGAGCCTGAAATCGAGGAAGTATACGACGACAACGTCGCTGCGGGGCAGATCATCTCGCAGGATCCGGAAGCGGGCGAGGAAGTCCCGGAAGGAACCGTGATCAAACTGAAGGTTTCCTTAGGCCCGCAGGCGCGTCCGATTCCGTCGGCGGAAGGGATGACGCAGAAGGAGGCAGAGGAGCTGCTTCTTTCCTACGGCCTGTCGGTCACGGTATCCTATGTAAAGGATGACAGCTATCCGGAGGGACAGGTCATCAGCCAGAGCATCGCGGAAGGGACGGAAGTGCACCGCGGAGACTCGGTGGTTATCACGGTTGCTGCGAAGGAAGACACGGTAGAGGTGCCGGAGGTCGCGGGAATGAGCCGGAAGGATGCCATCAGCGCGATCGAGAGCCGCGGCTTAAAGGCGACAGTCCTGGAGAACTATGACAACAACGTTCCGAAAGGAAATGTGATCGGTCAGACGCCGGACGCGGGGACGAGCCTGAAGCCGGGCGACAACGTGACTTTGTATGTCAGTAAGGGGCCGGAAGAAACGGCCGCGAATGAGACACAGGCAGCGACGCCTGCGCCGACAGCAGCACCGACCACCGCCGCCCCGACGACGGCAGCGCCGACGGAAGGGACGACAAGAGCGGCCGCAGAAACAACCGCAGCTCCGACAACAGCGCCTGCGACCACTGAAGCGACCACCGCAGCGCCGAAAACCTATACGGTTTCCTTTGACGGAAACGGAGGAGATACGCCCGCCGCGATAACGGTAACGGAAGGCGGCACCTACGGAAACCTCCCGCTGTCCTCGCGCACAGGATATGCTTTTGCCGGCTGGTTTACCGACAAGAGCGGCGGCACGCAGATCACTGACGGAACGGCAGTGAATCTTTCGGGCAATATTACACTCTATGCGCACTGGTCCGCAAACGCGGTGACCGTCACTTTTGATCCTCAGGGAGGAGCGGTAAGCGAGGGCAGCCGGGCGGTTTCCTACGGGCAGAAGTACGGCTCTCTTCCGACCCCGGTGAGAGAGCATTACGATTTCACCGGATGGTTTACCGCAGCCGGAGGTTCGGGAACTGCGGTAACGACAGAGAGCACGATCACGGAAACCTCGGACTATACGATCTATGCCGGGTGGACGCTCACACCCTATTCTGTCAGCTGGAGCAACGGGACCGGATTTACTATCAGTGTCCAGCGGACCTCCTCTCCGAATGCGGGAGCAGCTTCCGGACAGCTCTCAAGCGGCGGAACTGTTTACTATGGAGATGTCCTCAGTGTTTCCTATACCGCGGAAACTGGATATTCGCTTACGGGGAGCGGTGCGGCATCCTTCACCGTTGCGGGCAATCTGACAGCTTCCGATATTTACGCCTCGGCTTCTGCGAATGCTTATGAATACAATATCGCATGTTATGCGCCGACGGGAGCGGGAATCGGCTCCTCGAAGGTTTCTTACGCGTACGGCACGTCGAACACCGTCACGCCGCCCGCAATCAACGGCTTTACCGCACCGGCTGCACAGACGGTGGCCTGGGATTCGGTGCAGCCGAAGACGATACAGTTTACTTATGCGCCGAAACAGTACAGTGTCACCTGGAATGACGCCGCCAACGTGACAATTTCAGTCAGTCGTACCTCTTCGCCCTATAAAGGCGCATCTAACGGAGGGCTTTCCAAGGGCGCTGCGATTTACTACGGCGACACATTAAGCATCAGCTATACTCCGGCGAATAATTACCAGCTTTCGTCGTACGGCAGCACCGGCATTACAGTTACCGGAAATGTCGGAGCAGGCTCGATTTACGCGTCTGCTTCCGTAAAGACCGTGACGGTTCCGAATTTCTCCGGATGGTCCTTGTCGGATGCGCATACCTGGTGCAGCAATAACGGGCTGAATTACAGCGATAATTCCGGCTACATGTGGAATATCGCCAAGAATACCGTTGTCAGTAATACAAGTGCAGGCGCTGCGGTCAATGTCGGATCCACCATTACGATCAATTACAGTGTCGGACCCAAACCGTTTGCGGTAGGCGATCATGTCTGGTTCAGCGGTACATACTATGGAACATCGGGAGGCGGAGGAGGCCAGGGATCCTCAGGCGGAAAAGATATGTATATCCGAATAATCAACGAGGGCTCGAAATTCCCCTATAATATCTCTACACAGCAGAATTCCGGAAATACCGGCTGGACGAACGGCGCTTCTATTTCGCAGCGCTCAGGCAATACCTGGTAAACAGACAGGAAGTTGTACGATGCAGATTTCAGGCGACGAATTCTGACAGAAAAGACAAACATCAGGCAGGAGGGCAGAACATGAATACTTTTCGGATGAAGAATACAGACCTCAGTGTGACGGCCATCGGTCTCGGTTCGACAGCGACCGGCAGCGATGTCGACGGGGAAACCTCTTTCGCGATTCTGGACCGGTGGATCGAAGCGGGCGGAAACCTGATTGATACCGCGCATGTCTACGGTCTGGACCGCGTGTCGGATGTCAGCCGGAGCGAGGAGACGATCGGCAGCTGGATGAAAGACCGCGGCGTGCGGGACCGGATTGTCCTCTGCACCAAAGGAGGACATCCGGATGTGGATCCCAAAAGAGGCTTCGGAAAGCCGCGTCTTCACAAAGATGAGCTGGAAAATGATCTTTCCAAGAGCCTCCGGAGTTTGAAAACAGATCATATTGATATTTACCTTCTGCACCGCGATGATCCGGCGATCCCGGTATCGGAGATTATTGACTGGCTGGAGGCGCAGAAAAAAGAAGGAAAGATCCGCTATTACGGCTGCTCAAACTGGACGCTTCCGAGGATTCTTGAAGCTGAGGCCTATGCCAAAGAAACAGGAGCCACGGGCTTTGTCACGAACCAGATTGCGGGCGGACTTGCGAAACAGGACGAGGCTATGACAAAGTATACGGATATGCTCTGCCTTACGCCGGAGTTTCTCGATTATCACAGGAAATCCGGGATGTCGGTCATGTCCTATATGTCGATGAATAACGGCTATTTCCAGAAGAGAATCCGCGGGGCGGAGATTTCACCGTTCTCAGCGCGGATGTACGGAAATGAGACGAACGAGAAACTGCTTCTGAAGCTTCGGGAAATGGATGAACACGGGATCAATCTGACAAGTGTGATGGTTCAGTACATCATGGCCTACGGGATTCCGGTGACGGCGCTTTTCGGCTTTTCGCGAAAAGACCAGCTGGAGGAGCTTCTGGAAGCTGTCAGGCTTCCCGTACCGGCGGAAGATCTCCGGGAGCTTTACCGGATCCGCTGGGAGGAAGCGGCAGAATAAGAACAGGAATAAGAAATGGAAAAGTATTTTGATATCAAGGGGCAGGACTGTGTCGTAAAATGCAAACTGTACTGCACGGATATCCGCACGGCAAAAAAGGCCGTCATTTACGGTACGGGCTTTGCAGGCCATAAAGACAATAACGCGGCAATGCATTTTGCCGAGAAGCTTCTGTCCAAAGTGAAAAATACGGCTGTTGTGGTATTCAACTGGCCGGCGCACGGAGATGATGTGAAGAAAAAACTGGTGCTTGAGGACTGCGGCCATTATCTGGAACTGGTCATCCGCGAAATGGAAGGCCGCTTCGGCATACAGGAACTCTATGGCTATGCGACCAGCTTTGGCGGATATCTGTTCCTGAAATACATCTCGGAGCACGGGAATCCCTTCCGGAAGACCGTGCTACGCTGCCCGGCGGTGGATATGTACGACGTGCTTACGCGCGCCATTATGAAAAACGATGAATTTGACAAAATCAGGAAGGGAAAGGAAGCGCTGGTTGGATTTGACCGGAAAATCGTGGTCGTGCCGGAGCTTTTGGAGGATCTGAAGGCAAACGATATCCGGCAGCGCAGCTTCCTGGACGAGGCGGACAATCTCATGATCATTCACGGGACAGCGGATGAAGTGGTCCCCTTTGAGAGCGCGGAGTCCTTCGCAGAAGACAATGTCATTGACTTCATCCCCGTGGAAGGTGCGGACCACAGATTCCGAAACCCCGTACATATGAGTCTTGCGAACAAAACCGCAGCGGAGTTTTTCGGACTGCAGTAGGAACTGCCATAAAAGCAGTTGGAATTTCAGACCGGAAGTGTTATACTACCGATAAGATCGACCGCGAAGGGCGGGAGGCGGAAATGACAGATGGAGGACACTGTATGAGAAGGCTGCTGTGCCCCAGTATGATGTGTGCAAATTACGGTCATCTGGCGGCCGAGGTGCGGGCGCTTGACTACGCAGGCGTGGATATTTTCCACTGCGATATTATGGACGGCAGTTTTGTGCCGAATTTTACGATGGGAGTCATGGACGTGCAGACGATCCGGCGCTATACGGATAAGCCGGTAGACTGTCATCTGATGATCGAAAACCCCGGGAACAAGGTGGACTGGTTCATTAAGGCCGGCGCCGACATTGTCTATATTCACCCGGAATCCGAGCGCTATGTCGTCAAGACCCTGGCGCATATCAAGGAGATGGGCGCGAGGGCAGGGATCGCGGTGAACCCGGACACAAGTGTGGCGAGCATTTCGGAAATCCTGAACCTCTGTGATTATGTGATGGTCATGACGGTCAACCCCGGCTTCGCCGGTCAGGGCTTTATCGATTTCACGCGCAGGAAAGTTCAGCAGCTGGCAAAGCTCAAGGAACAGTACGGCTACCGGCTGATGATTGACGGCCACTGCAGCCCGGAGGTGATTGAGGACCTGTCTTCTGTTGGCGCGGACGGCTTTATCCTCGGAACCAGCGCGCTTTTCCGCAAAGGGAAAAGCTATACGGAGCTGATCGCGGATCTCAGGAAGGGGGAGACGGTATGAAAATGAATACTGAAAACCGGCCTTCCGTCGGAATCGTGATTCCGGCCGCAGATAATTCCTTCTTCGCGAGTCTGACGGACAGCGCAGCGCAGTGCCTGTACGATCTGGGTTATACGGCGCTGATCTTATCCAGCGCGAACAGTGCGGAAAAGGAAAAGGAGCATCTGAAAGCCCTGGTATCCCTTGGGGTGAAAGGAATCCTCTGTGTCAGCGGCTTAAGCACCCTTCCGGAAGACCTGCTTCCGCCGGATTTTCCGCTGGTGTGGATGGACAGGCAGCCGGCTTCTACGCGGGCGATTCCGCTGGTTGCCAATGACGACCGAAGCGCCATGGAAGAAGCCGCCGAGTATCTGATCGGGCAGGGCTGCAGGAATATTCTGCTGATGCCGGGGTATCTCGCGGAGACGCGCTTAAGCCCCCGCGTGATCGGTTACGAGGAGGCGCTGAAGAAGCACGGAATCGAGCCGAATCCCGCCTATATTGTCAACCGCGCCGGGCAGAAGGCCTCCGAAACCGAAACAGAGGAGCTGGTGCGCGACCTGATGGGACAGGGACTGCCGGTAGACGGCATTATCACATCAAGTGACCGCGCAGCCTTCGGCGTCATTACGGCGCTGCACAGGGTCGGACTGTATGTGCCGGAGGACGTGAAGCTGATCTGTTTCGACAACTCCCCGTATTCGGCCATGGCGTCTCCCGCGATCACCGCTCTGGACAGGAATCCGCGTCTTCTTGCTGAAAATGCCTGCCGGCGCCTCCTGGACCTTATTGACGGAAGAGAAACAGAACAGAAAACGATTATTCCCGTCAGCCTGTGCAGGCGGGATTCCACCAGGTAACCATGGTGCTGCAGGCCATCTTTTCAAAGAAAGATGAAGCCTCTGATGGCAATGTTTGTTCCGGACACGACGGAATTTGAGGAAAGAAAGGAAGACGAAAATGTACGGCAGAAACTTTGTGGCTTTTCTCACGGCTTTTACGAAGGATGGAGAAGTGGATCTTTCAAAATGCGAGCAGATGGTGGAATTCTATCTGTCCCAGCATGCAGACGGGTTCTATCTGCACGGCTGGACCGGCGAAGGCTGGTGCATGACCCCCGAGATGCGAAAGGTCTGGATGAAGAGGACGATCGAGGTTGTGAATCACCGCGTCCCGGTCTTTGTCAGTGTCGGATACGGCAAGACAGAGGAAGAAGGCATCGAGCTCGCGCGCTACGCCGGACAGGCAGGCGCGGACGCCGTCTCCAGCATCGCAATCCGTCCGGATGCGAAAATTGAGGAGAACGCGGCCTATTTCCGCAGAATCTCCGAAGCGGCGGGAATTCCGTTCTACGTATACTGGCATATGTCGGAAGGTAACCTGAACGGCGGAGAACGGCTGGATGCCGAGGAAATGCTGGAAATACTGAAGCGCGAGGTTCCGACATTCACCGGCTTCAAATATACCGACAGCAATTTCTACTACATGCAGCGGATCAAACAATATATGCCTGAACTCGTGATCCTGACCGGTGTGGACCAGATGTGCGCCGCCGGGCATCTGATGGGCTCGGACGGATCGATCGGCGCGCTGCAGGCTGTGACCTGCGGGCACTTCCATGAGATGCTGAACGCGATGAACGCGGGTGAAATGGACCGGGCTTTCGAGCTGCAGCTTCGCGCAAACAATATCTATGCGGCGCTGGATGCCCGGGAAGTGGGCGGACTGATTCCCGGAATCAAGTATATTATGCGTGCGTATTACGGGGTGGACGCGGGCTATCTTTCGCCGCTTTCACCAAACAGCGAGCTTACGGACAGCGGAGCAAGAGAGCGCCTGATGAAGACTTTCCGGGAGAATATTTTCTGTGAATAAAGCGAAAAAAAAGAAAACCGCCGGTCTCATCGTCGAGATCATTCTCTATGCAGTCATGCTTGTGCAGATGCTCTATGCCTTTTTCGGCAATATTCCGCACGAGATCCTCGGCGTGATTTTCTTCGCAGCGCTGCTTTGCCATGTGGTGATGAAGCGCTGGTGGTTCAAAAGTGTGTTCCGGAATCTTTCCAAGAAAGCGCCGGAAAGAATCGCAGCGGATGTCATCATTCTGCTGCTGATCCTGAACGGGGCGTTTCTTGCCGCCAGCGGTATCGGAGTGTCGCGCTTCCTGTTTCCAAAAGCGGTCTTTCTTCAGAATCCGGAGCTTCACCGGGTTCTGGCCACATCCATGCTGACGCTTGCCGTCCTGCACGGCGGTTCGTCTATGTACATCCATGCGAAAAAGAAGAAGTTAACGGTGCTTCTCGCGCTCATTTTTGCCGTCGGCGCGGCAGCGATCGGACTCTTTCTGGTGCCTTATCTTGACAGGCATTTCAAAAAGGTCTCCATCGATTATGAGGAAGCGGTCGTAGGAGTGCGGCTCCCCTACGAAGAGCTGTCCGACACGGCTGCAGTCTGCTTTACCCGTGTCGGAAATACGGATTTTGAAGAGAATGTCGATGCTGTCTCCGGCGCATCGCTGATGCTTGCCTCGGGGAAGCTGACCGGAAACGCCGGGCTTCTTGCCGATATGATCCATGATATTGCCGGCTGTCCCGTAAAGCAGATTACGCTGAGCGGACAGAAGTATCCGTCCTCCTACGCGGATACGGTCACAGCCGGCGGAAGAGAGCTTCGGACGCAGGCGCGCCCGGAGATTGAACCGGTCGATATCGCATCTTACGACAGGATTATCCTGGTCTATCCGCTCTGGTGGGGAACCATTCCGATGCCGGTCGCAAGCTTTCTTGAAAGCAATGATTTCAGCGGGAAAACGATTTATCTCGTGGCGACCCAGGGCAGTTCCGGATTCGGATCGAGTCTGCAGGACGTAAAAAAGCTTGCCGGCGGAGCAGAGGTCGTCGAAGCGCTGAGCATATACTGCGACGACGTCCCGAAAGCCCGGGAAACGCTTTATGAATGGCTGCGTTCTCTTTCCGGGAAAACTCCCTGACGGGGGGACTGCTTCGGGACTTTTAAGATGAATGAAGAACATTGTTTTATAAAATAGGAAAAGGAGTTTATCTATGCATATCGCTGTTGTATCCCTTGGCGCTTTCGGACATGTCAACCCGACGCTTTCCTTTGTGACGGAGCTTGTAAAACGGGGCGTACGGGTGACCTATTTCAGTACAGAGGAGTTCCGGCGCATTATTGAGCCGACCGGTGCCGACTTTGTTCCCGTACCGTCCTGGATGGCTGCGAACGATCCGAAGGACCAGAAAAAAGAGGACGGAAAGCAGGAAGATGAGGAGAGCGTCGCAGCGATTGTTCCGTTCCTTTTCCTGAACGAGGCGGGTGCTTACATAGACACGATTCTCGGGGTCCTGGAGAAGGACCGTCCGGATGCGATTCTCCACGATTTCGCGGGGATTGCGGGCACGATGGCTGCCGATGTCCTGAAGGTGAAGAACATCATGCTTTATACAAGCTATCCCTCCAACGATACCTATTCTGTCGCGGAATCCTTCTCGGGAATTCCCGCCGATCATCCGCTGCGGATCGCTGCGGATCAGATTGCAGAAGGGTATGTTAAAAAGTACGGCTGCCGTAAAATGACCGTCAAGGAAATTTTTGACGGACAGGGAGACCTGAACCTCGTCATGGTGCAGAAAAAGCTCGTCCCTAATTATGAGAGCTTCGACGACAGCTTCATCTTTACCGGCGTGCAGATCGGAAAGCGCAGCGCCTTCGGTTCCTGGACAGCTCCCGACAACGGGAAGCCGCTGCTGTATTCGTCTCTTGGCACGGCATTCAACAACTGGCCGGAGTATTACCCGATCCTTTTCGACGCCGTACGCGATCTGGATATCAATGTTTTTGCGGCACTCGGAGCAGTGGACCCCAAGACGCTTCACGACGTTCCGGAAAATGTGGAGCTCGGCCAGATGGTTCCGCAGCTTGATATTCTGTCGCAGGCTTCGGTATTTATCACACACGCCGGTATGGGCGGCACCGGGGAAGCAATTTACTACGGCGTGCCGATGATTGCCATTCCGCAGATGGACGAGCAGGCCATTACCGCCCGGCAGATCGAAAAGAACGGCCTCGGCTTCGCTTTCACTGATAAGAACAAAATCACAAGTGAAGCTTTGAAGGCGGCAATCGTAAGCCTTCTGACGGATCCTTCGTACAAAAAAACTGCTGCTGAGTTCAGTGAAGATATGCGCGCTCTTGGCGGAGCGAAGGCTTCCGCCGATGCCATTATGGAGTTTCTGTCAAAGTGACCGTTCTTCCTAAAATCGGAAGGAAGAGAAAAAGAGGGCGGAAAACCGTGAAGAAGCGGTCTTCCGCCTTTACAGGAGGATGAAATGATTCCGATACCCCGAATATTCCGAAAAACGAGAACCGTAAAAAGAATTGAAGCCTATATGGACTCCACATTCAATGAAGTTCTGCATACCACACTGAACCCGGACGGCCCAGGAGTGATCCGTATTCACCTGATTCCGCCCAAAAAAGAAGAAAATGCGCTGAACCCGAGCGCGGCGATTATCAACGGCGCGGATATCGTTCCGGTGAATTTCGCCTGGGCGGTGATGCTTGCCGAAATGATCCGGGAGACCAACCGGTACGACGGGAAGGAAATCGGAGAGGACGATATCCGGCATATTCTGGAAACAGCGTCGGAAAATGTGAAAAAGATCATTCCTTTCTTTTCGAGGAAGCATATCCGACAGGATATCCAGACCATTTATGAAACCCTCCGGCAGATTGCGTACCGGGAAGAAGTGACGACGGACGTACACTACATGAATATCGGGGAGTATTCGGAGTATATGAGCGCGCCGCACCGCATGGACCTGCTCGTCAGCGCGATGACGAAGGACGGGCACTGGAACTGCAATCAGAAGTGCGTGCACTGCTATGCGGCGGGACAGGTGCATTCGGAGGAAGCGGAGCTTTCTGCGGATGACTGGAAAAGGATCCTTGACAGGTGCCGGGAAGCGGGAATCCCCCAGGTGACCTTTACGGGCGGAGAACCGACGATGCGGGAGGACCTTCCGGAGCTCATTTCCTATGCCAGATGGTTTATCTCTTGGCTGAACACCAACGGAATCCGTCTGACAGAGGAGTACTGCCGGCGCCTTCGCGAGGCGGAGCTGGACAGCGTACAGATCACCTTTTATTCCGAAGACGCCGATATCCACAACCGTCTGGTCGGCGCGGTGCAGTATGAGAATACCGTGCGCGGAATAAAAAACGCGCTTCATGCGGGGCTTTCTGTCAGCATCAATACGCCTTTATGCACCCTGAACCGGGATTACATTAAAACGCTGGAGTTTCTGCATGAGATGGGTGTGATTTATGTGACCTGCTCGGGCATGATTACGACCGGAAACGCAGTGCTGAGCGCGTCCGAAAGCATGCAGCTGAAGGGAACGGAGCTGGAGGAGATTCTTCGTGAAGCGGTAAAATACTGCTCGGAAAATGGCATGGAGATCGCATTCACTTCTCCCGGCTGGATTCCGGAGAAGGTATTCGAAGAGCTGAGTATCGCTTCGCCCTCCTGCGGCGCCTGCCTTTCAAACATGGCCGTAACGCCGTCCGGGAATGTGGTTCCCTGCCAGAGCTGGCTCTCCGATGAGCCGCTCGGGAACATGCTGACGGACGACTGGGCGGCGATCTGGAACAGTGTTACCTGCACCGAGCGCCGGAACTATTCGGCCGAGCTTACGGGCGAATGCCCCTTAAGGAGGACCTGCCAATGAAGAAGACGCTGAAAATCCTGCTCCTTTCTGCCGCGCTTCTTGCCGGACTGTTTTTCCCGGCCGCAAAGACAGATGCGGTGACAACGGATGAAATTCTGGAGTTTATCGTGACGGTGGATGTCAATGAGGACGCATCGCTTCAGATGGATTATTATATCGAGTGGAAGGTTCTGGATGATGATGCCTACGGTCCGCTGGAATGGATCGACCTCGGCGTTCCGAACAGCCACCATACGAATATAACGCCTTTAAGCGATACCATCGACTATATTACGGACAACGGGGACACGCTTGAGATTTATCTCGACCGGTCCTACTATGCGGATGAAACCGTTGCTCTGGAATTTTCCATGACCCAGGACCAGATGTACCAGATCGACAAATATACGGAAGGAGAGACTGTATATACCTTTACACCGGCCTGGTTTGACGGGATGGACATCGACCGCCTGACGATCCGCTGGAACGAAGAGAACGCGGGCGCCTGGCAGCCGGACTGCCTGAAAAACAACGGCTACCTGGAGTTTACCGCCTCGGTCCGCGCCGGTGAAAAATACACCATGAGCGTTACCTATCCGAACGACGCCTACAATTTCTCGCCGGAGCGCGAGATGGGCGGCGGGACGGACATTTCCGATCCGGACTTCTATAACGGCGGAAGCACGAAGAAATCTTCCGTCTTCGATGAGATCGCCGAAGTGATCGGCACGCTGATCGGAAGCTCTGTCGGACTCGCGTTTTTCGCCGCGCCGATCGTCTTCCTGGTGATGTCCATCCGCTGGATCGTACGGGGCGCCGGCTTCGGATCGTCCACAACTACGGAAAAGAAGATCACCCGCACCAAGATCGAGTATTTCCCGAACTGTCCGAGCTGCGGCGCGGTGCGCGTGGAGGGGAAGGACAGCTGTCCGTACTGCGGCAGGAGCATGATCAAGAATAAGGAGATCGTGGAGGAGAGCCAGATCGAAAAGCCGGAGCAGTACATGCATAACGGAACCTATAAGTACGGAAATGTACCGAACACCTATATTCATGTAAGCGTTGTGAATATCCCCGTCCGGCACTTTGGGTCCTCGCATTCGGGGCCTTCGCGCTCCGGTTCCTCGCACCGCTCGTCCTGTGCATCCTCCTGTGCGTCCTCCTGTGCGTCCTCCTGCGCCTGTGCGTCCTCCTGTGCCTGCGCCTGTGCCTGCGCATCGAGCGGGAGAGCCGGCTGTACGGTAAAGGATTTCTTCAGGGAAAGCATCCATAAACGCAGGGTGCGCGTAAGTAAAGGTTAAGGCAGTCATGAAGGCATAAAAGGGCCCCGAAAGGCTTTTGTAAGCTTTTCGGGGCCCTTTTATGTTCATCCGGGGCTTTACGCCTGCTTGATGGAAAGAGCAATTCTTTTTTTCTTTTCATCGACGTCGAGGATCAGCACACTGACTTCGTCCCCGACGGAGAGGACTTCCGACGGATGTTTGATATAGCGGTCGCAGATCTCCGAAATATGAACGAGACCGTCCTGATGCACGCCGATATCCACAAAGGCGCCGAAGTCGATGACGTTTCGCACGGTTCCTTTCAGAACCATGCCCGGCTTTAAATCGCTGATATCCAGAAGGTCCGTCCGGAAGATCGGCGCGGGCAGCGATTCTCTGGGGTCGCGGCCGGGCTTCTCGAGCTCCGAGACGATGTCATCAAGCGTCATTGAGCCCACGCCGCACTCGGAAGCCGCTTTATCGGGGCCGTAGCTTAGAAGAGCTTTCTTCAGGCCGGAAAGGTTCCCTGCGCTTAACTTAGAGGCATCGATCCCGAGAATCGAGAGGAGCTTCTCGGCAGCCGCATAGCTTTCTGGGTGTACGGCTGTCCGGTCGAAGAAATAGGCGCTGTCCGGAATGCGTAAGAAACCGGCGCACTGTTCGAAAGCCTTCGGACCGAGCTTGGGCACTTTCAGAAGCTCCTGGCGCCTTTTGAAGGCACCGTTTGCTTCCCGGTAGGCTACAATATTCCGGCTTAAGGCGGGGGAGAGTCCGGAGACCCTCTGTAAGAGCGAAAAAGAGGCCGTATTTAAGTCGACGCCCACCTGGTTGACACAATCCTCGACGACAGCGTCCAGGGCTTCTTCGAGGCGTTTTTGGGGCATGTCGTGCTGATACTGTCCGACGCCGATGGCCTTCGGGTCGATTTTGACAAGCTCGGCCAAAGGATCCTGCAGCCGGCGCGCGATGGAAACCGCGGAACGGAGGTTGACGTCGTAGTCCGGGAATTCCTCCGAGGCGAGTTTGGAGGCGGAATAGACGGAAGCGCCGGCTTCGGAGACAACCATGTAGGAGACGCCCGAAAGCTTCTTTGTGCGGATCATCTCGGCGGTCATCGCCTCGGTTTCGCGGGAGGCGGTTCCGTTGCCGATCGCAATCCGGCTGACGCCGTGCTTTCTGATCATCGCGGACAGGACCGAGATGGCCTCCTGCTTCTTCCCTTCATTAAAGGTCGGATAGACGACGGCGGTGTCCAGCACCTTTCCCGTCGGATCGACGACGGCAGCCTTGCAGCCCATGCGGTAGCCGGGATCGAGCCCGAGCGTGACGGCGCCCCTTACCGGCGGCTGCATGAGAAGGGGCTTTAGGTTTCCGGCGAAGTTCCTGATGGCGCCTTCGTTCGCTTTCTCGGTCAGTTCGTTTCGGATTTCATTCTCCAGCGATGGCTGCATGAGCCGGCGGAAGCCGTCGCGGATCGCAGCGCTGAGGAATGCTTCTGCGCCGGAGCCTTCGCGGATGATGGATTTTTCCATCGCCCAGAGAATTTTATCCTCCGCAACATCGAAGCTGACCTTCAGGAAGCCCTCTTTTTCCCCGCGGTTTAAGGCAAGCACCTGGTGCCCCTGCAGGCGGGAGATACTTCCGGAGAAGGCGTAGTAGCCCCGGTAGACGGAGTCCTCATCCTTGGTGTTTTTGGCGTCCAGGAAGCCCGAGCGGCTGTAGAAGGTACGGATGCCTTTCCGAAGCTCCGGAGAATCCGAGACCATTTCCGCGATGATGTCCGATGCGCCCTGAAGCGCGTCCTCTGTGCTTTCGACGCCCTTTTCGGGATCGACGTACGATTCGGCTTCCTCCTCGGGAGATTTCATATTGTCAGGCTGCGCATACAGAAGCAGCGCGAGAGGCTCCAGACCCTTCTCCTTCGCGATTGTCGCGCGGGTTCTACGTTTTTTCTGGTAGGGCCGGTACAGATCCTCCACTTCGGAAAGCGTTGCGGCTTCCGAAATGCTTTTTTCAAGCGCGGGATCAAGCTTGCCCTGCTCGCCGATGAGCCGCAGCACCTCTTCCTTCCGCTGTTCGAGGTTCCGAAGGTATTTCAGCCGCTCCTCGAGCGTCCTTAAGGCCTCGTCGCCCATGTTTTCGTGGGCTTCCTTGCGGTAGCGGGCAATAAAGGGAATCGTATTTCCCTCGTCGTACAGCTTGATTACATTTTCAATGATGCGCGGGCTTTTCTGAAGCTCCCGTGCAAGTGTTTCCGTAATACGGTCTGCCATAAATCGTTATCCTTTTTTTCTTGCATGATTCCGGCCTGGATGAAAATTCATTAACCCCGGCCGCCAAACTGATTTTAGCCGATCCCCGGCAAAAAGTCAAATACAGCTTCAAAGTTCATAGTCCTTGACCGTATCGGTCCGGATGTGCTATAATAACTTGACTCTGCTTTACAACAGACTGAATAAATACAGAGGGATCTTTTTCGATGAGCAACAGAAGAGAAATGAAAAAATTACGGGAAAAACAGAAACGGCTTCGCAGAATCCTTCTTGTCGAGGTGATTGTGGCAGTCCTCGCCCTCGGCGCGGCGGCTCTGGCCGCCAACCGCGCCCGCCGCGCGGAGGA
>CAMVNR010000070.1 GCA_947168905.1 uncultured Lachnospiraceae bacterium | reverse complement strand
GGCGGGCGCACGTTCTAAGGGGTGAAAGTCAAGAATACGCCCGGTAGTGGGAAGGATACAGCCGAAGGCAGGGTGTCCGCCGCGAGGCGGAATCTGAAGGAAGCCGGATGTAGGAACAGACGAACCATGGGCAAACCGCCGGCTCCCAATTTTGCGGAAAGAAGTCCTTGATAATAGTCTTTTTTTTGTATATAATATAATAGTTTATATTCGGGCGAATCCGGCTTACGAACATTTACTACGGAGGTACATTATGGAGATCAGAAAATACGGCGTAACCAGAGCCGGCGAAGAAACTTCGATCATCACGCTGAAAAACAATCGGGGCATGACTGCCGAACTGACCGATATGGGCGCATCCCTTGTGAGTCTTCTGGTTCCTGATAAGGACGGGAAGCCCGTGGACGTCGTTCTCGGATATCCGTCTTCGGAAGTTTATGAACACAATCCGAACTGCTTCGGAGCAACCATCGGCCGGAACGGAAACCGGATTGCGAACGGGCATTTCACAATCAACGGAAAAGAATACCAGATGGTGAAAAATCCCCTAAACGGGCACAATCTTCACAGTCAGCCGGATACCTTCTATACACGCAAATGGGGCTTCACGACGGAAACGGGTCCGGATGCCGAGTGCGTCACCTTTACGCTTTTCTCGCCGGACAAGGATCAGGGCTTCCCGGGCAATATGGACATTGAAGTCACCTATACGCTGACCCAGGATAACGAGCTGATGATCGATTATTACGGCTTTTCTGATGCCGATACGGTCATGAACATGACGAACCACAGCTATTTTAATCTGAACGGCGAAGGCTCCGGAGATATTCTGGGCCATAAAGTGGTGCTGTATTCGGATTACATTACCGAGACGGACAAAGACCTGATTCCGACCGGAAAGCTTCTGGATGTCACGGGCACGCCTTTTGATTTCCGCGAGGGAAAGACGATCGGGCAGGATATCGAAGCGGACAATGAAGCGCTCCACTTCGGACACGGCTACGATCACAATTTTGTCATTAACGGCGGAAAGCGTCAGGAAGACGCCCAGCTCATCGGAAAGTGCACCGGGGATAAGAGCGGAATTGTGATGGAAATCTATACCGATCTGCCGGGGGTACAGATGTATACCTCGAACGGCATGGAATTCCCGGGCGGAAAGAATGGTCACGCGTATCATAATCACGCGGCGGTCTGCTTCGAGACTCAGTTTGCGCCGAATGCGATTAATCTTCCCGAATTCGAGTCTCCGATTCTGAAGGCGAATCACGAGGCAACGACGCTTACCGTCTATCGTTTCCTGACAGAGTAAGCTTTCATGGGAAAAAATCTGTATATTGCCGAGAAGCCGAGCGTCGCGCAGGAATTTGCCCGGGTTCTCGGCATCCGTGCCGCGCGGCAGGACGGTTATCTTGAGTCGGATCAGGAAATCGTAACCTGGTGCGTCGGACATCTGGTGACGATGTCATACCCGGATGCTTATGATCCTTCACTGAAAAAGTGGAGCATGGCGACGCTTCCCTTTATTCCTCAGACCTGGAAATACGAGGTCATTGACTCCGTCAGGAAGCAGTTCGGCATTGTGGCGAAGCTTCTGAACCGAAGCGACGTGGAGACCATCTATGTCTGCACGGACTCCGGGAGAGAGGGCGAGTATATTTACCGGCTTGTCGCGCAGGAAGCGAAGGTCCGGGGCAAAAAAGAGAAGCGCGTCTGGATTGATTCTCAGACGGAAGAGGAGATCAGGCGCGGTATACGGGAAGCCAAGGACCTTTCCGCCTATGACAACCTCGCGTCTTCCGCCTATCTTCGGGCAAAGGAAGACTACCTGATGGGGATTAATTTCTCCAGGGCGCTTACACTGAAATTCGGGCCTTCCGTCGCGGCGGCTTTAAAGGCGGACCGAGCGGTTCTTTCCATCGGGCGCGTAATGACCTGCGTTCTTGGCATGGTCGTGCGCCGCGAGCGTGAGATCCGCGAGTTTGTTCCGACCAAATTCTACCGGGTAATTGCCGGGATCCTGACGGGCAAGGAAGACGGACAGGACGGGGAGGCTTCTTCGGAAAGAAAGACGATTGAAGGAGAGTGGCGCGCCGTCAAAGGCTCCCGCTATGAAAATCATCCGCATCTGTATAAGGAAAACGGATTTACGAAGCGGGAAGACGCGGAAAAATTAGTTTCGCTTCTGTCGGAGAACCCTCCGCTTTTTGTGAGGGTCCGCTCCGTCGAGAAGAAGACCGAGACCAAAAAACCGCCGCTTCTGTTTAACCTGGCGGAGCTTCAGAATGAATGCTCCCGGCGGTTTAAGATCAGCCCCGACCAGACGCTGAATATCGCGCAGGAGCTGTATGAGAAGAAACTGACGACTTATCCGAGAACCGACGCGCGCGTGCTTTCTTCGGCCGTCGCAAAGGTGATCGCAGGAAATATCAGCGGACTTACGAAAGTGCCCGAGGTGTCCATGTACGCCTCCTTCATTCTCGAAAAAAAGGCTTACGCGAATATCGGGAAATCGATCTATACTGACGATAAGAAGATCACCGACCACTATGCGATTATTCCGACGGGCCAGGGTCTGTCGGCGCTTGGAAGCCTGAAGCCGCTGCAACGGAATGTATATGAACTGATCTGCCGGCGTTTTTTAAGCATTTTCTGTCCGCCGGCGAAATACCTGAGATATTCACTCGTGACCGAGAGGCTTCAGGAGGCTTTCTTCTCCGGCTTCAGGGTGCTGAAGGAAAAGGGCTGGCTGGAGGTGGCCGGAACCAGGGAAGCAAACGATAAGGATGACGGGAAAGAAAACGACATGCCTGCTGCAGGCAGCGAAGCATTTCTCGAGACGCTGAAAAAAGGCATGGAACTTCCGGTTTCCGCTTTTTCGATTAAAGAAGGCGAGACAACGCCGCCGAAAAGATACAGCTCCGGATCGCTGATTCTCGCGATGGAAAACGCCGGGCAGCTGATCGAGGACGAGGACCTGAGGGCGCAGATCAAGGGCTCCGGCATCGGAACCTCCGCAACCCGTGCGGAAATCATTAAAAAGCTCTCGGCAATCAAGTATCTCAAGATTAATCAGAAGACGCAGATCGTAACGCCGGAGCTGCAGGGAGAGCTGGTCTACCAGGTGGTCGATTCCTCGATGCCGCAGCTTCTGAACCCGGATCTGACCGCTTCCTGGGAAAAGGGGCTTTCCTATGTGGCGGAGGGGACCATTTCCCCCGAAGAGTATATGGAAAAGCTGTCCGGTTTTGTACGGCGGAGAACGGACTTTGTCAAGAAAATTCAGAATCCGGAGGCCATCCGCAGGGGATTCGAGCCGGTCATGAAATACTATGTCCGCAAGTGATGGAGACTTAAATGGAAATCATCGAGGAACAGCAGGAGCTTGGAAGCGTCGGAAGGACGCAGCGAATCAAAATATCCAGAAGGGACACACTCGTAAATGACCTGAAAAACAGTACGGTCCAGGGATTGGTGTCCTTCATTCTGTCGATCGCGGGAGCGCTCCTGATCCTGACGGGATTCTACTTAAGCTTCCGTGAGGGCGGAAACGGCGGCATTTCCATCGGACTCATGATGATCGGAGCGCTTTTGATATCGGTGCTTGCAATCATTATGGGCATCATCGGGCTGAAAAACCGCCGCAAGATCCGCCATTATATGGAGCAGCGCGGAATTGTGATTTCGGCAGTTTCGATCGCCGGACTCATTGCATTATACGTCAGGGGAATAATATTATACTTAAGGTGATTTCAGAATGAAAAGCCGTTTGATTCAGTTATCCAGAGGAATCATAGAATACAGAGTGCCCGAGATCCGTTTCGGCGTGGATAAGCTCACGGGCGTCCTGCTGCCCGGAAAGAAGGCAGCCTTTGAGGTGTCCGTAAGCTCCGAGAACAACGTTCCGATGCATCTGTTTTTCTATTCGCAGAATGCCAGGATCAAGGTCTCGCAGCCGCTTTCGATCGGACGCACGGGGAAGTTCACGGTAGAAATCAATACCGCCGGACTCTCGCAGAACGACCGGATTAAGGGGGAAATAGATATCGTCTATAACGGAGGCGAAACAACGCTTCCGTATGAATTCACGATCGGTATGTCTTACGGGGACAGGGTTCAGAGGAGTTTTTCTTCTCTGGACGAGTTTGTATCCTTTGCCTCGAAAAATCCGAAGGACGCGGCGGCGGTATTTGCGTGGCGCGAATTTCCGTCCATGCCCTTTATGCAGAGCCTGAACATGCAGGGGCTGTATCACAGCTACCTGTCCCTGTCCGCGGATGACAACGGCTTCAGGGAATTCCTTTCCGCCTGCGGATATACGCTTCCGAAGACGGACAGGAAAACATCTCCGACCGCTGTGCAGAGGGAGAAGGCTCCGGACCCGGCGGCTTCGATTATCCAGAGGGACCGCTTCAGGCGCATCCGTATTTCCCGGCTGATCACCCGCTATGAGGTGCAGAGAAGAAACGGAAAGAATCCCGCAGCCTGTGACTTCAGGCGCGAATTCAGGGAGCTTGCCGACGCTTACCCCGCGGATCCGGACGCGCGGCTAGCCTATGCCTGGTATCTGACGGTGGAAGGAGAGCATGACGAAGCCAGAACCGAGCTTCTTAAAATCCAGGACACGGTGCAGAAGGACAGACTGTCCAAAAAGGACCATTACTGCCTGTTCATGAAGCTGGTATCGATGATCGAGAAGAGCGATGAACATGCCGAGCAGTGCAGGGAACTCACACATAAGCTTTTCATGGACGGTGCGCGTTCAGGCCTGATGTTCGAGCTGGAATACCGGCAGAATCCGGATTTTGCGGAAGCGCCCGACAAGGCGGCGCAGCTCCTGCTGCAGTATTATACGATCGCGAACCGTGATCCGATGGTGTTTCTGGAGACCTGCTCGCTCTGGGAAAAAGACAGCTCGCAGGTCAGCGTGCTGACGGAGTATGAACTGCGCTCGGCCCTGTTCGGCTTAAGGTTCGGGCTGATCTCGGAGAAAACACTGTTCAGGGTTTTCTCGCACGAACTGAAGAACCCGAAGCTTCTGCCGCTTTATATGCTGATTCTGAAACTTGCGTACCGGAAATTCGGCAACCAGGAGTTTCTCCAGGCGATCTGCAATGTCTATCTGCAGCAGAAGAGAGCCGGCACGCGGTATTTCAGATGGTACAAGGCCGCCGTTGAACTGAACCTGGCGATGCCCGGACTGTATGAATACTATATGGTATCGATGCCGGCGGATTTCTCCGGCCCGCTGCCGATGAATCTCGTGCTTTATTTCGGCTACGGCAGGGAAAGCAGCAGTATTCCGCTGGAGCTTTTGTATAAGAATATCGTGGAGAATTACATCTCGGACGAGAAGGTCTGGGATATTTACCGTGAGAAAATCGAAGCCTATGCGGTGAAGAAGCTTCGGATGGAAGAGTTTTCCGCCCCGATGCTTCCGGTTTTTGAGACCATTCTCGACAGAGAGCACTTAAGCCCGGAGAATGCCCAGGGCATCATGAGCCTGCTGGAGCTAAGACGCATCAGGACTTCCCTTTCGGGGATGCGGCGGGTCGTCATTCACTATCCGCAGCTGAACCAGGAGCTTGGCTTTACACTTTCCGGACAGGAGGGCCTTGCACCGGTATACTCCTCCCAGGCGGTCATTTGCTTCGAGGACCGCTTCGGAAGCCGCTATTATGACCCGAAAATGTCGGCGGAGAAGGTCTTTGACCGGCCGGAGCTTCAGGAGGAATGCGCTTCGCTCCTTCCCGAGAGACTTCTGCTGCAGCTAAAAGACGCGGACAATATCCGCCCGGGGTCGCTGAAGGAAAAGGATCTTTTCCTTGTGACTTCGCTGATTAAGAATAAGAAAACCGACGGCTTTTACCGGGCCCGGCTTTACGAGGCGCTTATTGATCTCGCGATGGGGCCGGGAATGCAGCACGTGAACTGCTGCGAGTTCCTGATGGAAGCGGACTTCAATTCCTTCCTGCCGGAATACCGCACGAAGCTCCTGCAGCTTCTGATTGACCGGGGATATTTCAAGGAAGCTTTTGCCCGCATCCTGGAATACGGCTTCGAAAGGCTGGATGACGACCATCTGCAGCTCTGCGCCGAAAACATGATGGACCAGCCGCTCCTTAAGGGGGACCGGATGATGACGGCGATCTGCTGGCGCCTGTACAGGAACCAGCACGGAAGCAGCGCGGTGTACGAGGTTCTTTCCAATTATTTTGAAGGAAGCACTGCGGACATGCTGCAGCTCATCCGCAGGCTCCGCCAGAAGCACCAGCCGACCCGGGGCCTTGTGGAACAGGCATTTACGGAATGCATCTATTCCGGAAACAACAGGGAGCTGGATCCGCTGTTTGAGTGGTACATGTCGGAGAACGGCGGGGAAATGCTGCTGAAATCGGCCTACCTTGTCTTAAGGGCGCACATGTATTTCATGGATTTAAGAAGCCTGACGGATACTGCGGCCGAAGAGCTGAAGAAATCCGTATGGAATCTTCCGAAGGTCGGAATGCTGGCGCTTCTGAAATATTTCGCGAATGACAACGGTCCGATGAGTTCGGACGACAAAGCCCTCGCCGAAAGTCTGGTGCGGGCGGCGGCAGGCGAAAATATTGTGCTCGGATGCTATGAAAAGCTTCAGAAGCATATTCAGATGCCTGTTGAGCTGGAAGGCCGTGTTTATGTGGAATACAGGGATTCCAATGCGCTGGATGTTGCTGTCATCGGTCAGATCCTGCCCGGAAGGCATTATTTCCACCGCATGCTTCACCGGATTTACCCGGGCGTCTATGTGCGCTCGTTCATCCTGTACAAGCGGGAGTGGATTCAGTTTTATTATTCCGTTCATAAAAGGGACGGCTCCGTTGAGGAGGTGGAGGGCGATGTGATCGCTCAGGAATCCGATCCGACAAGCCGTGCTTCCCGCTATGCGGATCTTTCGCGTCTGCAGCAGAAAATCGGCCGGAACCAGCTCAGGGAGACCGCGGAGCTGGTGCGTTCGCAGCTTCTGAAGGACGCGATGATAGAGGATATTTTTGCAGAGAAAGAGTAAAAGGGACCGATCGTGGAAGAAGGACTGATTATCGGATTAGATCTGTGCAAGGATTTTTGCAGGATCAGTTATTTTGTAAGCGGACAGGAAGAACCGGCGGATCTCGTTTTTTCCGAGGAGGAGAATCCCTATGTGATCCAGAATTCCATCTGCAAGAAAAAAGGAGAGGATGTCTGGCTGATCGGACAGGAAGCCTACGAAACCGCGCTTCTGGGGGGCGGCAGCATTGTGGATAAGCTTTTACGGCTTGTGGCGCGTCAGGGCTTTGCAACCTTTGACGGCGTCCAGTATTCCGCGGAAGAGCTGCTGTATCATTTCCTCGATGAAACGCTGAAATATCTCTATGCCGAGAAGAAGACAAAGACTGTCCTCCAGATCATGTATTCGGTTCAGGAACTGAATACGGCGGTGCTTGACGCCGTGATCCGCTGTACAAAGCGGCTGAATATCGAGCGGAAAAGAATCCACATTATCAGCCATACGGAGAGTTATCTGTATTATGTGCTGAGCCAGCGCCGGGAGCTCTGGTCCAATATTTCGGTCCTGTATGACCTGTCGGGAGACGGGCTGAACTACTATGAGCTGGAGGTGCTGCGCGGAATGCAGCCGAATGTGGCGCGCGCCCGGCGGACCTTCCTCGAGGAAGGCTTCTCCCTGGACATTCTCGACAGCGCTCCGGGACGGAAGATGGCGGACAACATCATGACCAGCTGCGTGGACCGCATGCTGAAGAAAAAACTGATCTCGAGCGCCTACCTTTCCGGACGCGGAATGGATTCCTGCCAGAAATGGGGAGAAAATTTCCTGCGGATTCTGTGTCAGAGACGGAAAGTCTTCTTTATCGAGAATATTTTCGCCAAAGGCGCTGTTTACGCTGCCTGCGAGTATCTCAGGGAAACTTCGTCCTATCCGTTCAGCATCATGTGCGAAGGAAGGATCGACGTCGATATCAGCATGGAAGTCACGCAGGGCAACAATATGCGCGTTCTGAACCTGGCTTCGGTCGGAAACAACTGGTATGAAACCAAAGAGGATTTCGACCTGATTCCCGATCAGGAGACCTCCATCCGCATGAAGGTAAAGCGCCTGGAAGAACGCATGCCGATCATCATCGATGTTCCGCTGAAGGACTTCCCTGTGCGCCCGCAGAAAGTCACGCGGGTGAATGTGGGACTTTCTTTCGAATCCGAGAAGATGTTTACCGTTACAATCATGGATAAAGGCTTCGGGGAATTCTTCCCCGGTACCGACAAGACCGTTCGGAAGACCTTTACCATCGGCGGCGGAATGTAAGGGAGGCCGGTATGGGAAGATATATTCTGTGCGGAAAAGAAGCCGAGCTTCCGTATGAAGTCGACGAGCTGGACATCCGCATTTACACCATTGAGGAGCTCTGCTATTATATTTATAATTACCTGCCCCTGATCGGCGAGGATTTTATCGACGAAAGACTGCTGTTCTTTATCCGGCATGAGCTGGAAATGCCCGAAATTGCCGATAAAATCGAGCGCTTTTACGGATCCCGCTCCGAACAGGACGCCACCCTCCAGATGCTTCTGTCGGATGTCGGATACTACTCGGATGCGGAGCTGCAGGAATTCCAGAACCGCCTGGTATACCGGCGGAGGAAAAGCAGCCAGGAAAGGATCCGGGCGAAGGCGGACAGCCTTGTCCGTCTGAAACGCTACCAGAGCGCCGTACGCTGCTACAAGACCCTGTCAGGGAACGGGGCGGACAGCCGCGTCTCCAGGGATTTCTATTTTGAGGTGCAGGAAGCGCTGGCAAACGCCTACGGGCATCTGTGCGAATTCGATTATGCGCTCGACTGCCTGTGCGGGATTTACGACCTGAACCATTCCGAAAGGATACTGAAGAAGATCTACGATGTCTGCATTTTGTCCGGCACCGAGCTTCCGAAGGGATACTTCTCGAAGGTCCCGGATGAAAAACTCAGGAAGTGGCAGCAGGACTACTGGAACCGTGAAACGATTGCCAGGCAGAACCTGGATTCGGATGAGACGATGCAGATTTTCCTGAAAGACAGCGAAACCCAGAAAAAAGAACTCGCCGTTTATCTGGATGAAAAGAAAGAAGCCTGCCGGGGGATGCTTGAATAAGCCTCCGGGAAACAAGAAGAGTACGATACGAGGATACGATTATGAAAGAACTGTCAAAAACCTATGATCCTTCCGATATTGAGAAGAGGATTTATGAGAACTGGGAGGAAAAGAAGTATTTTAAGGCTTCTCCGAACAGCAAAAAGAAACCCTATACCATCGTGATGCCGCCGCCGAATATTACGGGACAGCTTCACATGGGCCATGCCATGGACAATACCCTCCAGGACATCCTGATCCGATACCGCAGAATGCAGGGCTACGAGGCGCTGTGGCAGCCGGGAACGGACCATGCGTCGATTGCGACGGAAGCCAAGGTCGTCGAAGCGATGCGCGAGGAAGGGCTGACGAAGGAAATGATCGGACGGGAGGGCTTCCTGGAGAGAGCCTGGGACTGGCGCGACAAATACGGCAAACGTATTGTGAGCCAGCTTAAGAAACTCGGCTCTTCCTGCGACTGGGACCGGGAGCGCTTTACCATGGACGAAGGCTGCTCGGAGGCCGTCCGGACCGTTTTTGTCAATCTTTACAATGAAGGGCTGATTTACCGTGGCAACCGGATGGTCAACTGGTGTCCTTACTGTGATACCTCGATTTCCGATGCAGAGGTGGAGCATGAGGAAAAAGACGGCAATTTTTATCATATTCTCTATCCGGTGAAGGAAACCGGCGAGATGCTGGAGCTGGCGACGACCCGTCCCGAGACCATGCTCGGCGATACCGCGGTCGCAATCAATGCAGCGGACAAGCGTTACAGTCATCTTCATGGCTGCCATGTGATCCTGCCGCTCCTTAATAAGGAGATTCCGATTGTCCTGGATGAGCACGCGGATATGGAAAAAGGAACGGGTGTCGTTAAAATCACGCCGGCACATGACCCGAATGACTTCGAGGTCGGAGACCGCCACAATCTTCCGCGCGTCCGCGTCTTTACCTATGACGGACACATGACCGGCGCGAAGGAAGCGCTCGAGCAGAAAGAATACCTGGAGTCCGGGAAAGCCGCAGAGGGCGAGCCGGAAGTGCTTGACTGCGGCAAATATGCGGGCCTACCGACGGATGAAGCAAGGGAAGCGGTTCTTGAAGACCTGAAGGCGCTCGGCCTTCTGAAGGAAATCGAGCCTATCCGGCACGAGGTCGGAACCTGCTACCGCTGTCATCACGTGATTGAGCCGATGATTTCAAAGCAGTGGTTTGTCAGGATGAAGCCTCTGGCAGAGCCTGCAATCAAGGCTGTGGAGGACGGGGAGATCCGATTTGTTCCGGATCGCTTTACCCGGACCTACCTCAACTGGATGAACAACACGAGGGACTGGTGCATCAGCCGCCAGCTCTGGTGGGGACATCAGATCCCGGCCTGGTACTGCGAGGACTGCGGGGAGACCGTTGTCGCGAAGGAGACGCCCGAGGCCTGCCCGAAGTGCGGCAGGAAGCACCTTGTGCAGGATCCGGATACGCTTGATACCTGGTTCTCAAGTGCGCTCTGGCCCTTCTCCACACTCGGATGGCCGGAGGAGACGGAAGACCTGAAATATTTCTATCCGACGGACACCCTGGTGACCGGCTACGATATTATCGGTTTCTGGGTCAGCCGCATGATTTTCAGCGGAATCGCCTATACCGGAAAGATTCCGTTCCATACGGTGTACATTCACGGTCTTGTACGTGACGAACAGGGCCGCAAGATGAGCAAATCTCTCGGAAACGGAATTGATCCTCTGGAGGTCATCGAACAGTACGGCGCGGATGCGCTTCGTATGATGCTCCTCATCGGAAACGCGCCAGGAAATGATATGCGCTATTCCGATAAACGCGTGCAGGCCTGCAGGAATTTTGCCAACAAGATCTGGAATGCCGCCCGCTTCATCATGATGAATCTTGAGAAAGCGGAAGTCCCGAAGGAGATGGATCCTGAAAAGCTGACGCTTGCGGACCGCTGGATTCTGTCAAGAGCCAACGATCTTGCAAAAGAAGTGACAGAAAACCTGGACCGCTTCGAGCTTGGAATCGCTCTTCAGAAGGTGCAGGACTTCACCTGGGACGAATTCTGCGATTGGTATATTGAAATGGTGAAGCCAAGGTTGTATAATAGTCAGGATGAGACCCACGCAGCGGCCCTCTGGACGCTTCGGACGGTGCTGATCCAGGCATTAAAACTGCTTCACCCGTATATTCCTTTTGTTACGGAGGAAATATTCACGACACTGCAGTCCGAAGAGCCCTCGCTGATGGTTTCTTCCTGGCCGGTGTACAGGCCGGAATGGAATTTCCCGGAAGATGAGAGAAAACTCGGGATCATTAAGGAAAACGTCAAGGCCATCCGGGCCCTCAGGCTGGATATGAACGTTGCTCCGTCGAAGAAGGCACAGGTGATCATCGTTTCTTCGGATCCCGCGATCCTGAGCGTATTTACCGAAACGTCCGCCTTCTTTGCGGCGCTTGCGGGGGCATCGGATGTTATTACGGCTGAAAACGGGGATGACTACAGGGATTCTTCCGTGTCCGCGGTGACGGCGACCAATACGATCTTCATGCCGCTTTCCGATCTGGTGGATATTGAGAAAGAACGCGAAAGGCTGGAGAAGGAGAAAGAGCGCCTGACGAAGGAACTCGCGCGTTCGCGCGGAATGCTCGGGAACGAGAAATTTATCATGCGCGCGCCGGCGGACAAGATCGCCGAGGAGAAAGAAAAACTTGCCAAATACGAGACGATGATGGCCAAGGTGGAAGAAAGACTGGCCGCGCTCGGACTCGTGAAATAAAGCTGCCGGAAGCGTTTACATGTTCTTCCGGACATAAGACACAAGCTGCATTGTGAGGAAAAAATGGCCGAAATTGATCTTGAAAAATTAAGCGAACAGATCAACAACGCAACCGAAAGCATCGGAAAAATGGTGGATGCGGCGCGCGGCATGATGGCTTCGCGCCCGAATACAGCCGGTTATTCGACCTGGGCAGCGAAAATAAAGCCTGCTCCGCTCTACAAGAAGACGACCAGTGACAAAACCGCTTCGATTTTCCAGATGGTATTCGGCTTCGGTACCGCAGGGACGATTACCCCGTTTATCATCGGGTCCATTATCAGCATGGCTGTGCGCGGCGTAAGCCTCGGGGGACTTTTCGGACTGTTTATGGAACTTCTGTTCCTTTCCGGGGGACTGACCCTGGGATTTCTGGGACTGAAGAAAAACCATCTTGTCCAGCGCTTCAGGGAATATGTGGAGGCGCTGCAGAACAAAACCTTTATTGAAATTCCGCGGCTTGCCGCCCGTACCGGCAAAAGCACGAAATTTGTGAAGAACGATCTGCAGGACATGATCGACGAGCGGTATTTTCTGCAGGGGCATCTCGGATCGGCCGGTGATAACGACGTTCTGATCACTTCTGACGAGACCTATAAGAATTATCTTACTTCTCTTGAAACCCAGCGCCAGGCGATTGCCGAGGAGGAAGCAAGAGATGCGGATCTCTCGGCGCTTTCAGAGAGTGAGCGCGCGATTATCCGGGAAGGTGAAAGTTATCTCAGAAAGATCAGGGAGGCCAACGACCTCCTTCCGGGGGTCGTGATTTCCGCGAAGCTGTACCGCCTGGAGCAGGTGATCCGCAGGATCCTGGATGAAGTAAAAAAACGCCCGGGCTCCGCGAATGATTTAAGAAAACTGATGAACTATTATCTGCCGACGACCTGGAAGCTTCTCGAATCCTACCAGGAAATCGAAAAGGAACCGTATAAAACGCAGCAGATGATTTCAACCCAGGAGCAGATCGAGAAGACGATCGACACGGTCAATGATGCTTTTGAGAAGCTCCTGGACGAGCTGTTCCGGGATACAGCCTGGGACATCAACAGCGATATCTCGGTCCTGAACACCATGCTGGTGCAGGAGGGATTAAAGGATGCCGACATGAGCATTCAAAATAAATAGAGGAGGAATCGTAAACAATGACGAATGAACAATTCCAGCAGGCACAGCAGAGTGCAGCCCCGACGCTGACCTTCGGCGACGCTTTCACAAATGTGGCCGGCGGCCAGGTGGTATCCGGCACGACACAGTCGGCCGAAGCCGCTGCGGCAGAGGCGGCGCAGCAGACGATCAATATGGATGATTCGATGCTGTCCGACGCTGAAAAGCAGGCGGTAGAACAGTTCTCCAAACAGATCGATATCACCAATACCACCGGTATTCTGGAATACGGTTCTGGCGTGCAGAAAAAAATGGCGGATTTCTCCCAGAAGACACTGGATAATGTGCGTACAAAGGATATGGGTGAAGTCGGCCAGCTTCTGACAAGCGTGGTTGCGGAGGTTAAGAATTTCGACGACAGCACGGAACAGAAAGGCTTCTTCGGACGGACCAAAAAGCTGAAAAACCGTGTGGAGCTGATGAAAGCCCAGTACGACAAGACCGAAGTCAATATCAACAAGATCTGCAACGCGCTGGAAGGCCATCAGGTAACCCTCTTAAAGGACGTGGCGGTTCTGGATCAGATGTATGATCTGAACCTGCAGTCCTATAAAGAAATCACCATGTATATCATTGCTGGCAAGAAACGCCTCGATGAAATCCGCGCAGGACAGCTTGCCGAGCTTCGAAAGAAAGCCGAAGAGACTGGCCGTCCGGAAGACGCACAGGCCGTGCGCGATCTGACCGACCAGTGCAACCGGTTTGAGAAGAAGCTGTACGATCTGGATCTGACCCGCATGATTTCGATGCAGACCGCTCCGCAGATCCGGCTGTTACAGAGCACCGACACGCAGCTTGCGGAGAAGATCCAGTCGGTAATTGTCAACACCATTCCGCTCTGGAAGAACCAGATGGTCATTTCTCTTGGCATCGCGCATTCGCAGGCCGCGATTCAGGCGGAGTCCGCGGTCACCAATGCGACAAACGAACTGCTGAAGAAGAATGCCGCGACCCTGCATATGGCGAGCGTGGAAGCAGCCAAGGCCAACGAGCGCGGTATTGTCGATATCGAGACCCTGAAGCAGACGAACGCCGAACTGATCACGACGCTGTCGGAAGTGATGCAGGTTCAGGAGAGCGGCCGCAAGGCGCGTGCCGACGCGGAAGTCGAGCTTCGGAAGATGGAACAGGAGCTCAAGGACAAGCTGCTTGAGATGGGCAGAAGCTGATTATTCTGCGCCTGAAATAAAAAGGTCAGAAATTCATTGAAGTTCTTCTTGCTTTTTTTCCTGGCTTGTGGTATCATTTACAAGTTGCTAATTTAAGGCGCATTCCGCTGTACCGATACCTGCCGCCTCCGGAGGACTCGCGGAAGCTTCGGACGGAGTGAGGTAGTAAGAATGGCCGATATTTCAGGAGGGTTTCGAATGAACGAAATCATTAAAAAGATCGAAAGCGAACAGTTAAAAGCATCTGTAGACAAATTCAATGTAGGCGACACCGTTCGTGTACATGCGAAAATCAAGGAAGG
>CAMVNR010000069.1 GCA_947168905.1 uncultured Lachnospiraceae bacterium | reverse complement strand
AACTGGAAAAAGCCGGCCTTGCAGAGCCTGAAATCGAGGAAGTATACGACGACAATGTCGCTGCGGGGCAGATCATCTCGCAGGATCCGGAAGCGGGCGAGGAAGTGCCGGAAGGAACGGTCATCAAACTGAAGGTTTCTTTAGGCCCGCAGGCGCGTCCGATTCCGTCGACGGAAGGGATGACACAGAAAGAAGCGGAAGAGCTGCTACTTTCCTACGGACTCTCGGTTACGATATCCTACGTAAAGGATGACAGCTATCCGGAGGGACAGGTCATCAGCCAGAGCATCGCGGAAGGGACGGAGGTGCACCGCGGAGACTCTGTTGTAATTACGGTTGCGGCAAAGGAAGACACCATAGAGGTGCCGGAGGTCGCGGGAATGAGCCGGAAGGATGCGGTCAGCGCGATCGAGAGCCGCGGCTTAAAGGTGACAGTTTTAGAGAACTATGACAATAACGTCCCGAAGGGGAATGTGATCGGCCAGACGCCGGGCGCGGGAACGAGCCTGAAGCCGGGCGACAACGTGACGGTATATGTCAGTAAGGGGCCGGAAGAAACAGCCGCGAATGAGACACAGGCAGCGACGCCTGCGCCGACAGCGGCTCCGACGACGGCAGCGCCGACGGAAGGGACGACAAGAGCTGCCGCAGAAACGACAGCAGCACCGACAACCGCTGCGCCGACGACAGCGCCCTCGACAACCGCAGCGCCGGCAACAACCGCAGCGCCAAAGCCCGATGCGAAGAAATACACGGTGTCCTTCAATTCTATGGGAGGCTCGGAAGTTTCTGCAATTACGGTAACGGAAGGCGGCACCTACGGAAACCTGCCGACGCCTTCACGGACAGGATATACCTTTACCGGTTGGTTTACCGCAGAGAGCGGAGGGCAGCAGATCACGTCATCGACGGCAGTCACAATCCGGGAGAACAGGCCTTTACTGTCAGCTGGGAAGAAGGCACAGGATACAGCTACAGCTTTGTACGAACGGCATCGCCTCTTGCGGGAGCGCCGGCAGGACAGCTCGGAAACGGAGCGGCCATTTACTATGGCGATATTCTGCATTTTGCCATGCTTGAACAGGAAGGATATGTATGCAGCACATACTATTCCGAGTCGGATATTGAAGTCTCCGGCAATGTTCATCAGGCCGGAGTCGCTGCAGAAGTCATGCAGTTCACGCTGTCGTACGGGAACGGAAGCAATTATACGGTGGGTGTAGAGAGAACCTCTTCGCCGCTTCAGGGAGCTCCTGCCGGAGCGCTCTCAACCGGCTCGGCCATTTACTACGGAGACGTGCTGCAGGTCAGCTATGCGGCTTCTTCGGGTTATTCGATCGCATCCTCCGGCCCGGCGAGTATTACGGTCACGGGAAATGTGGATTCGGGACTGATCTATGCCACAGCAGCAGGACAGAACATTACCTATTCGGTGGTATATCAATCTTCCAATGGGACGAGTCTCGGATCTTCGTCTGCGACCTATGCCTACGGTACGACGAATATTGTTTCTCCGCCCGGATACAGCGGATACGCGACGCCTGCCGCCCAGACCGTCCCTTGGGATATTACGAACCCGAAGACGATTTACTTTACTTATACGCCGAACGGTGTCGGCGCGCAGTACCTTTGCAATAATAAGTGGTGGTGGAATCACGAAGGCAAGAACAAGGGCATCACGACGACTATTTATGTGAATTATTCCAACAGAACCGCGAATTCCGTGAAAGTGAATGTAACCTGGGTGCAGACGATTTCCGCATACTATTATTTCGGATACACGCAGACGGTAAAAGTATCCGTCGGAAACGGAAGCGGAGAGAACAGTATAGCAAGCTCGGTATGGGCAAGTGACACCAGCAGCCAGAGAACCGAAACCAGGACCATGAGCTTTAATGTCAGCGGTCTTTCCGCCACCCAGACTTCGGTTAGCTATTCTGTTAACTGCTCGTGCGCTGCAGATGATCCCGGTTCCTGGAGCGGAAACATCACGATTCCGGCGTATTAATTCAAGTAATTTGCTCACAAAATATTACTCATTTTTGTCAGTGAAGGTTTTATGAATCGCAGGAAAGCATCAAAAAGCAGCATCGTCTTTCTGACCCTGTCAGGAGTTCTCCTGGCAGGGTCGGGGGGACTGGTGCTGCTTTTTAAGCGGAATCCGTCTCTTTTCTTCCCGGCGTACAGAAGCGCTTCAAAGGTAATGATGCGGGAGCTCTCCAAAGTGACCGGGCTTGTGCCTGTTTCCCTCTGGGACGTCGGGGCGGCGGTCCTGGCGGCACTCTTGATCATTACGCTGATACTGACGCTCTGCCGCCGGAAATCCTTTCTGAAGTGGCTTAGTATCTGGATCTTCACGCTTTCCTTCCTCGCGGCCTTCGCGGTTTCCGGCTGGCTTCTTAACCACTACGCGCCGAAGCTTTCCGCGGATCTTGGGCTGGAAGTCAGGAAGTACAGCGAAGAAGAGCTTTTTGAAGCCACGAAGTATTATATGGACAAGGCTTCGGAGTACGCGCTTCTGCAGGAACGGGATGAAAATGACGCGCTCGTCCGACAGGATTTCTTCGCGCTCGCGAGACAAGCCGGAAAGTCCTATGAGACGATTTCGGAGCGCTTTATGGTTTTTTCTGGAGGCTCAGATGCTCCGGTCAAGAAACTGACACTTTCCGGCCGTTTCTACCTGGAGCGGGGGATCTGCGGCATTTTCATGCCGCTCTCCGGAGAGTCATCCGTCCCGGAAATGGACGCCGTGACTGATCTTCCTTTTACGATGGCGCATGAGTGCGCGCACCGCCTCGGAATCGCTTCGGAGGAGGAATGCAATTTCGCGGCGTATCTGGCCTGCGAATCCTCAGGCGACCCGTATTTCCTGTATTCCGGGTATTACAGCGCCTATATCTATTGCCACAATAAGCTGCTCGGCGCCGATAAGCGCTGGAACGAAGCGCTGATGGAAAGCGCGGCGGGCAGGGGATATGAACTGCTTTTTTCGGACATGCGCGCGTCTTCCGAGTGGTACCGGAGCTTCGAAAAGGAGAAGGCGCGGCAGACCATGGATAAAGTCAACGACACCTACTTAAAGTCGTTTTCTCAGGAAGAGGGTGTCAAATCCTACGGCGAGGTCGTGAACGACCTGATTGCCTGGTATCTGCAGGAGTATTCCGAAAAGCAATGACAGAAGGAAAAAGCTGTGATAGCAGAAAAAAGCAATGACAGAAGGAAGAGCTGTGCCGGCAGAAAGCAGGCTGAACGAAGACGGAACTTGATCAATGAATAATGAACCCTTATTCTTAACAAGAACACGATATCTGAACGGGCTTCTCTGCCCGAAAATGCTGTGGCTGAGGGTGAACCGGAGGGAGGAATTCCCCGAGCCGGAGATCCGTACTCAGGCGGTCGAAAACAGCCGGAGCGTCTTCGCGCTCGCAGGAAAACTGTTTTCAGACTGCGTGATCATTCCGCGGGAGGATTATGCCGAAGTGGAAAAGAAAACCCGGGATGCGATCTGCCCGGGGGTTACGGTTGTGAAGGGGGCGCTGTCCTTCCAGAACTGCCACGCAGTCTTTGATTATCTTAAGGTCCTTGAAGACGGCGCGCTTGAAATCTATATGGTGAAAAGCGCTGCCCATGTTTCGGCACTTTCGCGCGAGGACCTTGCCTACCAGTACTATGTCGCATGCATGGCAGGGTACCGGGTAAAAAAATGCGCCGCGCTTTATGTGAACCGGGATTACATTCTGACGGAAGAGGATGAAGCCTCCGGAAACGTCCGGGCGAAGGGTTTTTTCCGGGAAGTGGATCTTCTTAAAGAAGCACGGAAGCATTTCCCGAAGGTCCGGAGCAGGATTGCGGCTTTTCGGATCTATACCGCGAATGATAAGCTGCCCGGAAGAACGCTTTCTGCCGGCTGCTTTTCCCCTTACGACTGCAGCCTGTTCTTGCGCTGCGCCGAAGGTCTTCCGGAGGAAAATGTCTTCCGGCTCGCGAAGACGCCGCTCGACGACAAGATCCGTTTCTACCGGGAGGGACGGATTGCCTTTAACGATTTTCTGGGACCCGACGGAAATGTGATCCCCGGGCTCTCGGACGCCGCAGCGCTGCAGATCCTCTCAGAGCTCGAAAAACGGCCTTTACAGGCAGACCGGGAGGCTGTCGGGAATTTCCTCAAAGAACTCCCGAAAACGCTCGCATACCTCGATTTTGAGGCTTTTCAGCCCGTGGTACCGCTCTATAAAGGCACAAGGCCGATGGATACGATCGTTTTCCAGTATTCGCTGGATATCGAAGAGCCCTGTGAAAATGCCCCGAAGGAAAGCGACAAAGCCGTATCGGCGGACAGCGCATCAAGGACCTTCAGGCACCTCGAATTTCTCGCAGATCCTTCAAAGGATCCGAGAAGGGCAGCTGCAGAAGCGCTCCTTAGGGACATCCCGGAAGATGCCGGCATCCTGACCTACAACGCCTCCTACGAGAAGAAACGCATTGCAGAGCTTGCGAATCTTTTCCCGGAGCTTTCGGACGGCCTTCTCGACCTTCGGGGAAGGGTTCTTGACCTGATGCCCTTATTCGAGAAAAAGCAGGTCTACGACCGGAGGATGCGCGGCTCCTATTCCCTGAAAAACGTGCTTCCGGCGCTCTTTCCGGATGACCCGGAGCTGGATTACCGGAATCTAACGGGAGTCCATCAGGGCCAGGAGGCGGCGGATGCCTTTATACGGCTTGGAAGCCTTCAGGGGGAGGAGAAGGAAGAACTCCGCAGCGAAATGCTCCGCTACTGCGCCCTTGACACCTTCGCGATGGTGAAAATTGTCGGAAAACTGAGGAAACTCGTTGAAAAACAAGGATAGAGCCTGCAGTACAGCAAATATATTTTTACAGGAGATGGACAGTATGAGTGAATTCAGAAAACTTCTTCAGGAAGAACACATTTCCATTGAGTTCCATGACAACGACCGGATGGGGAAAGCCAGGGGGGGAAAAGCACCTGTGATCGTGCTGTGCGCTCTGGCATCGGCATGTCTGTTGCTCTCGGGATGCTTTTTAAGGGATTCCGGTCCCGTTGTGGTGCGGGAGAGCAGGAGCTCCGAAGAGAAGGCAGAGGCCGATTCGAAAGACAGAGATGAAACGGATGCGCCGGAAAAGCCGGGCGGGAATGACGCTTCTGACGGAATATCCGGAAAAACGCAGGAAGCCGATGACGAAGAGGCATTCAGTACGTATATCGGGTCTCTTCTCGAATCGTACGAGCTTGAAGCTTCTTCGGAAGGAGGCTATCAGGTGAGTGTTACAGCGCCGGATCTTTCGAAGGCCGTACAGGAGATCGCTTCTTCCGGACAGGAGCTGAGCATAAAGAACCTGCAGGAAGCGGCAGAAAAGTATGATCCCGTACAGTACGAATTCATTTCCGAGAGTGATGATGAAGCTGCGGTACAGGCCGCTTTTAAGGATATCCTGGTACGCACGGTTCTTTTAAATGCGATGCATGAGATGGGAGAGGAGGCTGCAGAATGAAGCTGATGAGAAGAATTACTGCGGTTCTGCTTTCTCTTGCCATACTCCTTTCGCTTTCGGTAAACAGTTCTGCGAGAACCGATCCGCTGACCGTATACGGAAAAAGGCTCCAGGATTTTGAAACTCAGAACCCGCTGTATTTCGGACTCGTGGATGAAACGGCACACGGATATATGAATCTCGGGAAGGATTTCTGGGAGGACCGGCTGGTGCTGACCGCACTGGATTTTGCCGAGAAAATCACCGGGGAGACCGCCATGCCGGATCAGGAAAAGTATACCGAAGTCCTGGTTACCTTAATGGGGCTGTATGATTCGGATATCTCGGGAGATATTCAGAAACTGGCCGAATATGACAGCTTGAAAAAGCCGGCGGACTACTTTGTCGATGCGGCGAAAATCGGCGCGAGTGCGATCAGTGTGTACACAGGGCTCGGCGGCGCATCCTCGGAAATACAGAAAGCGATCGCCAAAGCGATCGACGGCATCATGATCGTTGAAAACACGCTGGAAAACGGAGTGAAGGCCGTAACGATGCTCGACACCTTTATTCACAGCTACAGTACGCACCGGGACTTCCTCTCTGTGATGGAAAAGAGCTCGATTTATGAATTGTCGGCGGCTGCCGGGGAGCTTAAAAATGGCCTGGATCAGGCGGCGGTTGTGCAGCTGAATGCGTTTAAAACGATCTATGTCGACAGTTATAACTACGATGCGAACAACTTTTTCTTCTGCGAACCGGCGCTGGACTTCCTGAAAACGACGGCGGAGTACGCCTCGGATGATTCCGTGAAGCTTCTTGTCGACGGCGCGGATAAGGCGATCGGGGTATTGTCTGTCATTAAAGCCGGCTGGGAGCTCACGACCGGGATTGCGACCCTGGTCGGGGATATTGCTGTCGGCGGCGAGGACCTTCTGAACAGAGTGTCGGAAATCATGGCGCTTTATAATATCAGCATCACGCTGGATATGTGGCTGGATAACTGCAGGGCGGAGTATTATGCCTCCGTAACGGGCGATGAGGATGAGGAAGCGGAAGAAGCCGCCGTCCGCCGTTTTGTCCTGGCTGGAGAGTACCTGACGCTTGCGCGCCTTCGGGGAGAATACTGCACCTACAGTATCGTAGCCGAAGACGCCGGCCTCCTTTCCAGAATCAACAAGGAAAACGCGGAGAACGCAAAGCTGTGGTTTGACGGGATATCGGAACGGATGGTGCTGACGCGAAATACGCTGATTCACATTCTGGATCCGGCGACGGCTTCGTTTGGGGAAGTTGTCAGTGAAGGGAGCACGCTCTTTTACTGGCGCTATAACGAGGGCAGCTTTGACCGCTCGGGGCTGATGGGCAGCCATTATGCGAAAAAAGGCGCGGTGAACGAACTTGTGATGCGGACCGATGCCAATGATCCCTTGTCGGAGACCGTCATTTTCACGGACTGCGGGAGCGGAGTCCTCTGTGCTGCCGGAGGACGGATTATTTATGAGGCGGATCCCGAAGGGAGCCCGACCGAACTTCGTTCTGTAAGGCAGGACGGGACCGATCCGGTGCGTTACGGGGAAGGATATCTTCTTGGCTGCATCGATTCGGAAAATGTGGTCTGGAATACAAAAGACGCATCTTCCGGCGAATGGTCCATTTCCATACTGAACATCGCAAGCGGCGAATCCGTCAGCTACTCGGAGCATGATGCGTCGTATCTCGGCGTATTCGACGGGGTCCTTTTCTTCAGCGAAAGCATCCGGGAACAGAACAAGATGAGCGTGTATGCGATTAATCCGTCGGACAACAGTATCGTGACGCTCTGCACCCTGGATATGTCCTTTGTTGAAAGCATGGCCGGGCCGGCCGTCGGAGAAGTGCATTATCTGTCTGTAAATGAAGAAAAATGGCTGTACTTTTCCTACGGTTCGATTGCCGGATCCGGCGTATTCTATCAGGGCGGAAAAATCGCACGCGTAAAGCCGGACGGCACGGGCTTTGAGATCCTCGCCGGAAATGACGGAAGTCTCGCCGGTGCGGATTTTACCGTAAATCCCGAAGACGGAAGCATTCAGGAGGTCTCGCCGTCCCGTGTGGAAACAACCTATTACACGGGCCTCACGAAATACTGGAAGCAGGAGGATGACAGTATTTATGCCATCCGGGAGGATACCGGCGAAAATCTGTCACTGTTTACTGCCGAAGACTTAAGCTTCCTCAAAACCTCGGAGGAGGGACTGCTGATCCTGAAGTATGCGCAGAATCTGAACGGAAAAGCGTATGCGCGCCTGGAATACAACGAACGGGGAGAGGGAGACGTCGGCTGGCGGCCGGCCTATGATCTTAAGACCGGGGCCCTTCTGATGAAGGATTTTGCAAGCGGAGAAGTCACTGTACTGTACACTTACTGATCCGGCAGAACCGGAGCATAAAAGTCTTTTTTCTCCTGATGCCAACCGGAATATTCCGCCGGAAGCTGCCTGAAAAAGACGGTTGCGCTTTCAGGCAGCTTCGATTATAATCGGATGTAATAAAACCTGTCAGGGAGGACGTGATAGCATGTATAAACTCTGGGATGCTTTAAGCAAAATGAAAGAACTGAAGTGGGTGGAACTTTCCCATTCGCTGAACAACGACAGCCCCTACTGGGCGGGAATCCCCGAAGGCTCGGTGGAACTCTCGAAAACAGTCTTGACTGGGGCAATCCGATGCTGGAGTGCCTGATTCAGACATTCAAGTTCCCCGGCCAGTTTGGGACACATATTGACTTCCCCGGACATTTTATTCAGGGTGCGCCGCTTTCGGAAAGCTATGGCGTGAAGGACGCTGTTTTCCCGCTCTGCGTCATCGACATTACGGACAAGGTAAAGGAAGATGTGCATTACGCTGTGCAGCCCGAGGATATCATGGCCTGGGAAGAGAAGTACGGTCCGATTCCGGACGGCGCTTTTGTCGCGCTTCGGACGGACTGGTCCAAAAACTGGCCGGATATGAATGCGCTTTCGGGAATTGCAGAAGACGGTTCCGAGAACTTCCCCGGCTGGTCTCTGCCGGCCTTAAAGTACATCTACGAAGTCAGGAACGCAGCGGCGAACGGACATGAGACGCTGGACACCGATGCTTCGAAGGAAGCTGCGGCGGCGGAGGATCTCGCCTGCGAGCGCTATGTCCTTCAGCAGGGCAAGCTTCAGGTAGAGGTGCTGACGAATCTTGACAAGGTGCAGCCGGCCGGCGCGATCCTGGTCGCGCTGTGGCCGAGATTTGAGGGCGCGACAGGGCTTCCGGTCCGCTGTTTCGCCATCACGGAGTAATGTTTTTATCAACTGCAGGCTGCGTATCTACGGGAAAACACATACAAACTGGAGGAGATCATTATGCAGTATGAAAACGGCTGCTGGCTCAATAAGGAAGGCGTTCATGCTTTCTGGCCGAAGCAGGCTTTACAGGTGGAAATTGATGACCATAAGGTCCGTTTCCTGGGACCTGAGGCCTATATTAACGGACACGGCGCGACGCTCGGCGGAATCGTGCTTACGATCACCATTACGGCACCGATGCCGGAAGTGATCCGGGTTGAAGCCGTCCGCCACATCGGCGGTGTGAAAAAAGGCCCGGACTTCGTACTGAATCTTGATGAGGGGTCTTTGATCGACGCAGAGGAGACCGAGGATGCCGTGATTGTGCGCTCCGGATCGCTTTCTCTGACCGTGACAAAGGATCCTTTTACCATGACCTACTGCCGGGACGGAAAGGTGATCACGAAGAGCACCCAGCGGGATCTCGCGTTTATCAAGGAAAACTGGACCGGATTCATGTATGACAAGCCCGGCGATTCCTGGATGTCCGAAAGGCTTTCCCTGTCCGTGGACGAGCAGATCTACGGCCTCGGTGAGCGCTTCGGCACCTTTGTGAAGAACGGACAGTCTGTTGTTATCCGCAATGAGGACGGCGGAACCTGTACAGAGCAGAGCTACAAGAACATTCCGTTCTATCTCTCCAGCCGCGGCTACGGTGTTTTTGTAAACCATCCGGAAGCCGTGGAATTCGAAGTCGGAACCGAGCAGGTCAGCAAGGTCGGATTCGCTGTACAGGGTGAAAAGCTGGATTACTTTATCTTTAACGGCCCGGACCTTCGGGATGTGCTCCGCCGCTATACGGACCTGACGGGAAAGCCGGCGCTTCCCGCGCAGTGGACCTTCGGTCTCTGGCTTTCAACCTCGTTTACGACAAGCTATGATTCGGAGACGGTGATGAGCTTTGTCAACGGTATGCTGGACCGGGGAATCCCGCTTTCGGTGTTCCATTTCGACTGCTGCTGGCTTCGGGACTTCCACTGGACCGACTTTATCTGGGACAGCAAGGTTTTCAAGGATCCGAAGGGTCTGATCGCGAAGATTCACGAGAAAGGCATCAAGGTCTGCTGCTGGATTAATTCCTATGTCGGTCAGGAAGGGGAAATCTTCCGCGAAGGCATGGAGAACGGTTATTTCATCAAACGGAAGGACGGCTCCGTATTCCAGTGGGATATGTGGCAGCCGGGACTCGCGATCGTCGATTTCACAAATCCCGCGGCGGTCAGATGGTACCAGGAGCAGCTGAAAAAACTGATGGCAATCGGCGTCGACTGCTTCAAGACCGACTTCGGCGAAAGAATTCCGGATGAGGATGTCGTGTACTTCGACGGCTTCGACCCGAAGAAAATGCACAATTTCTACACTTATCTCTACAACCAGACGGTGTTTGACGCGATTAAAGAGGTCAAGGGAGAAGAGGAAGCCGTGGTATTCGCGCGTTCGGCGACGGCCGGCGGGCAGAAATTCCCCGTGCACTGGGGCGGCGACTGCTGGTCGACCTATGACGGCATGTACCAGTCGATCCGCGGCGGTCTCTCGTTTACGAGCTCGGGCTTCGGCTTCTGGGCGCATGATATCGGCGGATTTGAGGACAAGTCGACCGCCGATGTATATAAGAGATGGGTCGCCTTCGGACTCCTGTCGACGCACAGCCGGCTGCACGGATCTTCGTCCTACCGTGTGCCGTGGCTCTATGATGAGGAAGCGGTCGACGTCTGCAGATATTTCACGAAGCTGAAGCTTTCGCTTCTGCCGTATCTCTATTCGAATGCGGTGAAAACCCATAAGACGGGCATTCCGATGATGCGTGCGACCGTGCTGGATTACCAGAATGATCCGGCGGTGCGCTATCTGGACCGCCAGTTCCTTCTCGGCGAAGACCTTCTTGTCGCGCCGGTCTTCAATGAAGAGGGCATCGCGAGCTGGTATCTCCCGAAGGAAAAGGATCTCTGGACCGCTTATCTGACGGGTGAGGAGAAGGACGGAAACTCCTGGTACGAAGAAAAGATGGATTACTTCAATATTCCGCTTTATGTCAAGCCGAATTCGATTATTCCGACCGCAATTGACGCAGCGGATGTCAATATCAGCTTCGAGAAGAATGTGGAATTCAAGGTCTACCGGCTTGCAGAGAAGGCTGAAACCACCGTTTTCCAGGAGGGGAAGGAACTGTACTTCCTGAAGCTTACAAGGTCAGGGGATACGGTTTCTGTCGAAACGAACGCCGAGGGCTGCAGGATCCGCTTTGTGAATGCGCCGGAGCTTACGATCGAAGGATATTCAGCGATCGCTTCGGGGCAGGACCTGGTCGTTGATCTGTAATATCGCTCGGTGCACAAAAAAACTGGCAATATAACCTGAAAAGAACAGGCCATGGGATTTTAAAGTCCTCCCATGGCCTGTTCTTTGTGATCGGAATCATGATTATTCCCGGTGCGGGTCTCTTAAACAGCTTTTTTCATCAGTTTCAGTTCCCGGATGGCGAGGGGAATGGAGACGGCGATGGACAATACATCCGCAAAGGCCTGGGTAATTTCGACGCCGAAGAGTCCGAAAAGCCTCGGGAGGATCAGGATCATCGGGATGAAGAAAAGGCCGTTTCTCGCGGATGCAGTGATTGAGGCGGGGATGCCCTTGCCCATGGACTGGAGCATCATGTTGGTCATGACGACGGTTGCGGACAGAGGAAGCGCGGCGGCCTGCCAGCGAAGAGCGACGATTCCGACCGCGACAACCTCCGGATCGTCCCGGAAGAAGGTGATGATCTGCGGCGCGAATATGAGGCAGAATACGGTGACAGCACTCAGGAACACGGTTCCGACCTTGATGCAGAAGAAATAGCCCTGCCGCACCCGGTCGTAGAGCTTTGCGCCGTAATTAAAGGAACAGACCGGCTGATAACCCTGGCCGAAGCCGATGAGCGCGGAGGAAAGCAGCATCATGACGCGGGTTGTGACGGACATTCCGGCGATCGCGGCGTCTCCGCCAAGCGTGCCGGCAGCGGTATTTAAAAGCATCGTGGCGACAGAAGCCAGCGCCTGTCTCACCAGGGAGGGAGAGCCGCCGTTTAAAACCGCCAGAAGATAATGGCCGTTCAGACGGATATTCTTCGGATGCAGGTGAATATTGACGCCTTTCCTGCTGCCGATAAAGAGAATGATGAAGCTGGTCGCCTGGCAGCTGACCGTCGCGAGCGCGGCGCCCATGACCCCGAGGTCGAAAACAAAGATGAACAGGGGATCGAGCGCGATATTTAAAACCGCGCCGGAAACAAGACCCGCCATGGCATAGACCGCCGAGCCCTGGAAACGGAGCTGGTTATTGAGGACAATCGATGCCATCATGACCGGCGCGCCGAGAAGGATCACCCGCATATAGCGCGTGGTGTCGGCAATCGTCGTCTCCGTTGCGCCGATGAGTCTTGCCAGAGGATCGAGGAAAATATTCCCGAAAATGCTGATGAAAAGACCGATAATAACGGCAAGCGTGAATCCCGTAGCCGCCATTTCGTCGGCCTCTTTTTTCTCGCCCGCACCGAGCATTCTGGAGATGAAATTGCCGGAGCCGTGGCCGCAGAAAAAGCCGAAGGCCTGAATGATCGACATGACGGAAAACACGAGTCCGACGGCAGCGGTCGCCTGTGTGGAGATCCGCCCGACAAAGAAAGTATCGGCAGTATTATAAACACCCGTGACCAGCATGCTGATCATTGTCGGGAGCGCGAGAGAGCCGATCAGCTTCGGAACCGGCGTTTCGGTCATTTTGCGATAGCGTTCGGATCTTAAATCCGCAGTATTATTTTCGGACATTTGATATTGGAAATTCCTTTCTATGATGATTGTCTTCAGCCTGTTTTGAAACTTCAGCCTTTTTTTCGGCCGCCGCGGTAATCCACACAGAGCATGGTAAGATCGTCAAACTGCTCGGCGCCGTCGGTAAAGCCGTCGACTGCCGCGCGTACGGCGAGAAGGATTTCTTCTGCCGAGCGCGCCGGATCGCTGTTCAGCGCGTCAAGCATCCGGCTGATTCCGAACTGTTCGCGCTCCCGGTTCATCGCTTCCGGTACGCCGTCGGTATACAGGAAGAGCTTCTGGCCGGGCTGAAGCTGCCATTCGTATTCCCTGTATTCTTCATCCGGGAAAGAACCGATCGGGAAAGCATGCGGGTTGTCATAGACGATTTCAAATTCACCGTCCGCTGAACGCAGCACCGGATATTCATGGCCGGCGTTTGCGGCGGTGACTTTTCCGGAGGAGAGCTCCAGAATGCCGAACCAGACCGTGACAAACATTTCCTGCTTATTGTTGGCGCAGATCACGTTGTTGGTCTCGAAGAGAACCTTTCCGGGACTCATTCCCTGCATGGCGTTATTGGCAAGAATGATTTTCGAGGCCATCATGAAGAGCGCCGCCGGCACGCCTTTTCCGCAGACGTCCGCCATCACGAGGCCCAGATGATCGTCGTCGATCAGGAAGAAATCAAAGAAATCGCCGCCGACCTCCCTCGCCGGATCCATCCTCCCGTAAATATCGAATTCCTGCCGGTCGGGGTAGGGCGGGAAGGTATCCGGAAGCATGGACTCCTGAATTCTGGTCGCAATATTCAGCTCGGCGCCGATCCGCTCTTTTTCCGCGGTGACCGTCTGCAGATCGTCAATATAGGTCCTCATTCGGCCGGTCAGGGAGCTGAAGGCGTCCGCAAGGACCTGCGTCTCGTCTCCGGTGCCGGGGTTCCAGGAAAAGTCCAGGTGATCGCCCTCGATTTTGCCGACCTCGCGCGTGAGCTGTTCGATCGGCTGGACGATGCGGCGGGACAGCATAAAGGAGAGGAGTACGGTAAGAAGCACAGCCGCGGCCATAATGATGAAAAGCCTGAGCATTGTTCTCCTTATATGGCTGTCGGTAACCTGAAGCGCCTGCTCCGATACCAGGTTCAGGCTCTCCTGAAGCGCTTTTGTCGGTTCATTCACTTCCTCCTCGGGAAGGACGAGAAAGAAGGACCAGCCGACCGTACTCATCGGTGCATAAGCGGTGTAGCAGGGAACGCCGTCGAGCGTAAAGCTGTCCACACCGGCGTTTCCGGCGATCGCACGGATCGCAATCGAGCTGAGCGCTTTATCTGAATGGTTTCTTAAGTCCTGTCCGTCGGTGCTCACCGTCAGGGAGCCTTCGTCATAGGTTGAAAAGAGGACCTCTCCGTCCTTATTGATGATAAAAGCGTTTCCTCCTTCACCGACCACCGCGTTCTGAACCAGCTTTTCGATGTCGTCCAGGTACATGCCGGCGCCGGCGACACCTTTAAAATATCCGTCGGCATACACTGGAACACCGCACATGACGGCGTACCTGGTTGTATGCGCATCCTTGGTTACCGGCGTAAAGAACGGCTTTCCCGTCATCCTGGCGCCGATATACCAGGGGCGCTTCTTAGCCTCCATCGGCATCAGATTGCCGTCTTCGTCGTATTTCTTCGCCGGAATGTAATCCGCCTGAATCATGAAGCCGGATTCCGAGGCATAGTAAATGGAGGCGATGTTGTCGCTGTTTTCATTCAGGGAATAGAGCGTTTCCTGAATGTTTCCGAGAAGCTCCAGTTCCTTTTTAACAGCCGGATCGTCTGGATCCGTTTCTTCGGAAAACAGTACCTGAAGCGTCAGATTCCCGTCATTTTCCGCATCCGGAAGCGGAACCGGGCGCGGCGAAAGAACTGCTTCATTAAGGTATATTCTGGAGGCGGCCGTAGCGGCGGCAGAGACAGCCTGCTTGGAATCGCTGAATATCCGGTCGGAGAGATCCGCCTTGTCGCGCGCAATGTTCAGAAGACCGTCGCGAATGGTAGCCGTCAGTGTGTCGGAGGAACGCTCTCTGGAAATCTTCGCCCTTTCCTGGTTGGAGTCAATCAGGGTATTGGTCATGTTTTTCAGCGATACTCCGAGAACGACGCCAAGGCTGACAAGAAGAACAAGCACAATGCTGATCATCGAAAGAAGAATTTTCCTCTTCATCGAACGGCTTTTGTTCATTGCGGTATGATCCTTTCCTTATTTACAGGTGCCGGAAGCTTTTACGGACCCGGCTTCTGTAATTATAATAAACAGAGGTTAAAAAAACAATCGAAATGAAGAGTTTTTTTTATAACTGTGGCGCGGGAAAACTACGTGAGCTTGCTCGCGAAGATGAAAGCGCCTTGCTTTTCAAAAACACGACGAACCAATGTTCGTTTTTCTCTTGTGCGTTTGATAGATCCCGAGTTTGCCACTTGATAAGCATAAATAACGCATTAAAAAGTCCAAAAAAT
>CAMVNR010000068.1 GCA_947168905.1 uncultured Lachnospiraceae bacterium | reverse complement strand
TGAAGAACCGGACAATCAATATCAATCATCAGCTTCAGAGGACCGGAAAAAATGTGTATATAGAAACAACTAAAACCAATGCGGGAACACGGGTCATTCCGATGACGGAAGACGTTTATGAAGCGTTCAGGAGGATTATTGACAACAGGCCGAAACTGAAAGTCGAACCGTCTATCGACGGGTATTCAGGATTTCTGTTCTTTGATAAGGATGGGAAGCCAATGGTGGCGCTGCACTGGGAGCATTACTTCAAGCATATAGTAAAGAAGTATAACAGTATTTATCGTGCGCAACTTCCGAAGATTACACCGCATGTGTGTCGCCATACGTATTGTTCGAATATGGCAAAATCCGGTATGAATCCGAAAATTCTGCAATACCTGATGGGGCACAGTGATATCAGTGTAACAATGAATACTTACACGCATGTAAAGCTGGATGATGCAAAGGATGAGCTTGATAAACTCAAAAAAGCACAGGAAGCGGCAGATGAAATCGAAAGGACGAATAATACGAGAATTTCGGGCTTGAAACGTCTGAAACTGGCTTAAAACCTGGGCTCCCGGAATTTTGAGATGGAAGCGTGATAATATTTGGTTTGCAAATATATGTAATCATATATGCTGCAAATTGACGTCGTGTAAATTTGCATTTTTGACCGATTTTTACACAAGTTTTACACAAAACCACGAAAAAAGTATGCCGAGAAATACCGAAACAAGCCGAGAAAAGCCAAAATAATACAATGAGAATATGCGAATATTATAGAAAACAGCAAAAAAGTGAGAAAAATAGGGGTATTTTGGTATGATTTCCATACTGTTCGTATGCCACGGCAATATCTGCCGGTCGGCCATGGCGGAATACATCATGAAAGATATGGTAAAAAAGGCCGGCCGGGAGAAAGATTTCCATATCGAATCCGCTGCCACAAGTACGGAGGAGATCGGGAACCCTGTCTATCCGCCGGCGCGGCGCGTGCTCTTGGCACACGGAATCGCCTGTGAAGGTCACGCGGCGCGGCAGATCGCACGGAAAGACTATGAACGCTTTGATCTGATCATCGGAATGGATCGATGGAATATCCGGAATATGCAGCGGGTATTTCAGAATGATCCGGACGGGAAGATTCATCTGATGTCGGAATACGGTCATTTTTCCGGAGAGGTTGAGGATCCGTGGTATACCGGGAAATTTGATAAAGTGTATGAACAACTGGACGACGGCTGCAGAGGGCTGTTGAAGATGCCGGGCTGACATTCGTGTTCGCAGGATATGTATGCGGGAAAAAGCTGCCCGGCGGGAGCGTGTACATTATCCGGCTGGATCACGCCGGAAAATATAAACATCAGGAGGGAACTGTGATGTCCAGAAAAACTGTAATTTCACTTCATCCGTCTTACGTTAAGGGAGAGATTTCCCCGCGGCTGTTCGGTGCTTTCCTCGAGCCGATCGGTAATATGGTCATTGGCTCCATGTGGAAACCGGACCATCCGACAGCGGATGAAAAAGGCTTCCGTCGTGACTTCATGGAAGGACTGAAGGAAGCGGGACTGCCAAGTATACGCTTTGGCGGAAACTATGTCTCAGGCTGGAGATGGAAAGACAGTGTCGGGCCGGTGGAAAGCCGTAAGCCCCTGATTGACCGCTCGCGTGCCTGCTTCATTCCCAAAGAAGTTGGTGCAGACGAGTATCTCGAATGGATAGAGCGCCTCGGGGCGGATATCATGTGGACGCTTAATCTCGGCACAGACGACATCGATTCTTCCATCGATTTTATCGACTATACCAATGTGGAAAGCGGTCTGGAATGGGCAGACAAACGTATCGAATTCGGCCGTAAGGAACCCTATCGCGTCAAGACTTTTTATCTCGGTAATGAAATGGACGGCCCCTGGCAGGTGGCTTCCTTTGAGAAAGATCCGGTCGGCTACGGCGTGAAGGCGCGCGAGGTGTCCAAGGTACTGAAGTATACGGACGGATCTGTGGAAACCATAGCCTGTGTTTCTTCCTGCCCGTTTTTGACCCATTATCCGGACTGGGACCGTCAGGTGCTGGAGCAGTGCTATGAGGTTGTGGATTATATTTCCCTGCACCACTATCATTCGGCGCTTCCCGGAGATATCGGGGCGCTGATGGCCGGTGTGAAGGCCTATGAGAATTACATCGATACGGAAATCGCGCTCAGCGACTACATCAAGACGATGCTTCGGACCGAGAAGACAATGTACATTTCTTTGGATGAATACGGAAGCTCTTTCCGGCCGCAGAAGGGTACGCCTCAGTATGGTACGAATGGCAATCTGCCGATCAGTGCGTTCTTCAGTTTCCCGGACAATGGTTTCCGGAGTCAGGATCCGAATGTGTGGCGGCCCTTCGGACCCGGCGGACGTCGTTCCGGCGAGATGGCGATTGCGCTCGCAAATGCTTCGACCATGCTTGCCATGATCCGGCGCGCGGACCGCGTGAAAATCGGCTGCGCTACCGGCGGCTTGGGCATGCTCTGCGCCACAGACAGGGATCATGTCTGGAAGGGCGCCGCATACTATCCGATGACGGAGCTGATCCGCTATGCGAGGGGCAAGTCCATTCTGCCTGTAGTGGAGTGCGAAACCTACGATGTGCCGACCTACGCTGTGGATGATCAGAATCAGTATGCGGATATTCATGATGTGCCGTATGTGACTGCCGCAGCCGCCCTGAATGAGGAAGCAGGCGAATTTACCGTCTTTGTCGCAAACGGCGACTGGGAAGAGGAAGAGGAGCTTACCCTTGATGTCAGGGCTTTTGAGGGCTACCGCTTTATCGAGCATCTGACGATGTATTCGGATGATTTCGACGCGGCAAACAGCTATGAAAACCCGGATGTCATCAAGCCGGTTGTCTGTGAAGAGACGAAGTGCTGTGACGGCAAACTTACGGCAACGCTGAAGAAGCTTTCCTGGAACATGTTCCGGTTTGAAAAGGAATAAGGCTGTCCGCATTTTTGTGCCATCAAAAGAGAAAAAGAAGGGAAACGGTATGACAACAAGACAGGAATGGCTTCAGGCAATGCTGGAAATCGCAGGGCCGGTTCTTGAAAAAATGGCGGAAGGCACACTTCAGAAAGACATGCCTCTCTGCGGAAGCGACCTGAACGGAAAGGAGCACTGTACTTATCTGGAAGCGCTCGGCAGGACTGTCTGCGGGATTGCGCCATGGCTGGAGCTTTCAGGCCTGCAGGGAGAAGAGAAGGAACTGCAGGATAAGTATCGTGTACTGACGAGAGAAGCCATCGTCCGGGCCTGCGATCCGGCCGATCCTGCATCGCTGAATTTCTCCATGGGCTTTCAGCCGATCGTCGATGCGGCATTTCTTGCTGAGGGAATCCTCCGTGCTCCGAACGAGCTGTGGGAGCACTTTTCACCCGAAGAGAAAAACCTGATCGTGTGCCGAATGCAGGAGACAAGGACACGGAAGCCGTTTCCCTCCAACTGGCTGCTTTTTGGCGCGATGATCGAAGGCCTCCTGCATCATGCAGGTGTATTCTGGGATCCGATGCGCGTCGATTATGCTTTCCGGCAGATGGAGCAGTGGTACTTGGGCGACGGCGTATACAGCGACGGCGCACATTACGCCTGGGACTATTATAACAGCTTTGTGATCCATCCGATGCTGGTGGATCTTTCCCGCGAATTTGCAGGTGCTTCTCCGGACTGGGACAAAATGATGCCGGCGTTTTATCATCGGGCTTCGCGGTATGCGGCGCACCTGGAGCGAATGATCATGCCGGACGGGAAGTATCCTGTCATCGGAAGGTCCAGCGCTTACAGGCTCGGCGTATTTCACGGCCTCGCTCAGTGCGCGCTACTCGATATGCTGCCAAAAGGTCTTTCGCCGGCTTCTGTCCGGCGCGCCTTGACGGCGGCGCTTTGGAATATGCGGCAGTACGAGGTCGCGGATGCGAAGGGCTGGCTCCGGATCGGAATCAGCGGAAGTCAGCCCGGGATCGGCGAAGGCTATATTTCCACCGGCTCATTATACCTGATCTGCTTCTTCTTCCTTCCGATGGGGCTTTCGCCAGAGCATGCTTTCTGGAAAGATCCGGACGAGCAGTTTACCCAGGAGAAAATCTGGAACGGAACAGACGTGGAAGCGGATCATGCAGTCGATTAATTCCGGGGGAAATGCAGTAAATGTGCCTTGAAAAATGATTTACGAAAACCGGAAACAGTGATAAAATCAGAATACAGACAATGTGAGAGGGCAGGATCATGGATCAGAAAGTAAAGGTGTTTATTGACGGAAGCGAGGGAACGACAGGCCTTCGGATTTTTGAACGCTTTCAGGAGCGGGATGATGTTGAGATTATCCGGATCAATCCGGAACTTCGGAAGGATCCGGCGGAACGCGCGAAGATGATCAATGCGTCCGATATTACCTTCCTTTGCCTTCCGGATGCCGCATCCGTCGAGGCGGTTTCTCTTTGCACCAACCCGGATGTAAAGATTATCGACGCTTCCACAGCGCACAGGACGAATCCGGACTGGGCGTACGGTTTTCCGGAGCTGTCCGAGGCCTTTAAAGAGAAGATTATGACCGGGAAGAGGATCGCGGTTCCGGGCTGTCACGCGAGCGGCTTTGTTGCCTGCGTCTATCCGCTGGTTTCCTCAGGCATCATGCCGAAGGATTACCCGGTCGTATGCTTCTCACTGACCGGCTACAGCGGCGGCGGAAAGAAAATGATTGCGCAGTATGAAGATGAGAACCGCCCCGAAGAGCTTTACGCGCCGAGAGAGTACGGACTGACGCAGATGCACAAGCACCTGAAGGAAATGAAGGAAATAACAGGCCTTGATACCGCGCCGATCTTCACCCCGATCGTAGACGATTACTATAGCGGGATGGTTGTTTCTGTCCCGGTATTTACCGGCAGGCTCGCAAGGAAGCTGACGCTTTCTGAACTCCGTGATTTTTACAGGGACTACTACGCGAAGAAAAAGTTTATTCACGTGCTGAACGAAGAAGAAACGGCGGCGCTTGGCGGATTTCTCTCAGGAAACGGCCGAAGCGGATGGGATGGCATGGACATCATCGTTACAGGCAATGATGAGCGCATTACCGTAAACGCACGCTTTGACAATCTCGGAAAAGGCGCTTCCGGTGCGGCGATCCAGTGCATGAACCTTGCAATCGGCGCGGAGGAAGAAACCGGCCTTAAACTATGATCTGAGCCGAAGAGAAGTAAAAAAGACTGTCCCCGGAGCCGGTAAAGGCGCGGACAACAGTCAGTAAGAAGGAGCAGAAGCTCTGTGACGATAAAAATGAGAGCATATTAAAAACCCGGGAGGAACAGACATCCTCCCGGGTTTTTTCGGAGATTGGCACGAAGGGACCGGAATCCGGAAATGCATTTCCCGGTCTTTGGTGTTTACCCCCCGATATGATGAGACGGCTTCCATGAAACCGAATGATTTAACTGTTGAGCGCGGGGGACTGTGCCCTTGCATTTTGGTATCTGGCCTCGAGGTTTTCACCGGCGTTGTGTCTCCAGGTATGTTCGAAAGCCTGGGGAACCTGCGCGTGATTGTAGTCGTCAACAGTACTCGCGATGATCTGGCTGCGTCTGATCTCTCTGGAGCGCGCAGAAATGGCTTCCGTATCCTGCTTCTCTGTCGAGGGGAAGATTACAATGGCCTTTTCGGGATGCTCCGGGTTGCGGTTCTTCGCGATTTCCCTGGCGGCAATGATATTTCCGAGGCGTTTCTTCAGCTCCGACGAGCCGATGCGGGAAACGTCCTTCAGCTGATTGTTGACATAGCGCTGAAGTGTCATCGGTTCGTAGTCCTCCGGCTTTACGAAGTTTTCATTTGCCGGCTGATTCGCGACTTCCCGTGCACGGTTGATCTGGTTGCAGAGGACCCGGAACTCATCGGTGGGCATGATCTGCTTCAGGATACGCATCGTGCTGTCGAAACGGATCTTTCCGTCGGTGGTGCTGCGGACGGTTTTCTTGTTGTCGATGTATTTCAGCCCCTTCTGGATCAGGTTGTAGCTGTCCGGACCGTCGGGATTTCTGCCCTGTGAAAGCGTTTGGCTGTAGCTTTGAAGCTCGTCAATCAGTTCATTGTACTCGTCGTCATTGCGGCTTCTGCGGACGCCGATGTAGTTGCGGCCCGTGCCGGTATTCGTCATGGCCTGAAGGGCGTCGTTGATGACGGCGTGCTTCTCCTCCCGGTCCTGGTTTCCGGCCGCTGCATAAATATCCGCAAAATCCGAAACCTTCAGGATGAACTGTGAAGGATCTTCCTTGACTGCGAGAAGCGGCAGCTCGACCTTACCGGTCTTTGTGGCAAGAATTCCGTTGATGGTCGGCGTCATTTTGACGGCGAGCTGTTCGATCGCCTGACGGTGTTCCTGAGTCATCGGCATGGTGAGCCGGTTCACAGGGACATTTTCCAGCTGGTTCAGGACCATATTGGAGGCGTAAATCCGTGCAAGATAGTAGGCAGTGTCCGGATTCTGGCGGTAAAGCTCGGTCTGATGGTCGTAAATATAGCTTCCGAAGGTGTTTTCTTCGGGGCGTGCCTGACGCTTTTCCTGCCGGACGCGGGCCATCAGCTTGTCGCTCATCTCTTTACGGTTCTTCAGGTCTTCCGTGAGCTGCTGCGACTGGAGGTTCGGATCGCCGGGGAAGCAGACCTTTTTGGGATAATACGTCTGCATCGTGCCGAAGAAAATCTTGCCGGGGCCGTAGAGCTCTTCTTCTCCGAGAGGATAGATACTCGCACCGTTCAGGTTCGGCCGGATATCGTTCTGGTCAATAAGAAGTGTATCCGATATTTCCTGCCCGCGAAGGTGTCCGATGGTTTCATCGGGGTCGGTGCGTTTTCCGACGAAGGTTCCTTCAGGCTCGGAAAGCGTGAGCGTTCCGTTCTGCGGATTGATTTTAACGGCGCCTTTGTAGGCTGCTTTTTTTGCGGCGTCCGCATCGGCAGCCGGACCTGCGATTGGGGGAGCAGCGTTCGCGTTCTGTACGGCCGGCTCGGTATTCTCCGGTACCGGCGCCTCATGGATGCTGATCGGCTCTTCACCCTTATTCTCCGCCTTTGGGACAGGGATATCCTTGAGCCAGGTCAGAGTGATGCCGTTGACTTCCTTCATCGGACGGGAGATCAGATATTCATCAATCAGGTCATCAATGTACTTGATCTGTGTCGTCTTGTCGAGAGAACGCATCGAATCCTCGATCCGGAGACGGTTGTTGTGCTTGCTGATGCCGGTGATCGTGACAAAGTGGTTGCTTCCGATGTTCATGATCAGCGGAGATTTGTCCTTCTCAAGAGCGTTTCTTACGAGGGTTCCGATCTGCTTTTTGAGGACCTGCTTATACGCTTTACGCGCGTTTTCAAGGTTTTTGTTGAGCGCATTCCGGTACTCCCGGTATCCCGGGACCTGCATCCGGTCCTCCTCCGTCAGGAAATCCTCGTTTTCGATATAGGGCTTCGGAGGAAGCGGCGGATTATTCATGGGATTCATGCTGAATTCAGCGGGGAGCGGATTCAGGGAAACTGAATTCACCGCGGTGTTCGGAAGCACTTCCTGAATGATATCCGCGTTTTCATACACCTTGCTCAGGCTGTCGCAGTCCATACTGAAACGCGACTGCTGGCTCATCCGCTGTTCCTGCCCGGGTTCATAGTTCGGCCGCCAGGCGCGGATTTCCTCCGGAGAGAGGTCGACACCGCGGGTTTTCAAAAGGAGACTGAAGCCGTTCGACCAGCAGCCGTTTGCGGAGGTCTGCGGGCCGTCATATTTGATATTGATGCCCCGGAAGCCCTTGTTGTTCGTGATGGCGGGCGTCACAGGCGGCTCTTCGTTTGCAATCTTACGAATGTTGGCATTTCTCAGCCGCTCCATTTTATAAGCGGTGTGTATGCGTGCGCTTAAGTACTTTCGGTCGGCGGCAGTCAGGGTTGCTTGGTGCTCCTGATAGAAGCGGTCGAGCACGGCGGGATTGCCGGTCGAAAGGATATAGTCCGGGATCTGCGGCGATACAAGCCGCACATAGGAATAAGCCCCGGTTTTCGGATCGCGGACCTGCTTGTAGGCAAAAGGAGCAGGGTCAGCGGCAGTGGTTTTCGGTTTTGGCATTGGATAGCCTCCTTGGGTTTCGTTGATGGATTCAATTATAGGACACACTGTCCAACAGATGTCCAACAAAAAGACTGAATCTGTGCGGCTTCCCCGGAGGATCCTTTACGGGGCTGCGGCTTTCTTTAAAGAGCAGGCGCCTGATTTTCCGCCTCAGGCTGTTTCTTTTCCTCGAAATCCTTCAGGTCCACATAGCCGTAGAGGCCGGGCATGGTTCCGCGTGTAAAATTGTACTTGTCAACGAGATTCTGCGCGCGCTGTTTGGCGACATCATCTCCGCTCTGTGCAGCCAGGGCAACCGCTTTGAATACCTTTTCGGTATAGGGGGCAATTGCGAGTCCGCCGTTAATCACACTTTTTGAAAGAAGGAATTTCTCCGCAGTTTTGAAAACTTCACGGCTGTTCCCGGGCTCGTGATCCGAAAGCGCCCGGATCACCGCCTGAAGATCCCGGTTTCCGACGACAGCACGCAGGCCGGGGTTTTTCTGATAGATCGCCGGATTCGCTGCAGGATCCGGAAGCTTCAGCTCATCCGACAGGCGGAGGAAGCTGTTCACGGTTTTATCCGTGACGGCGTAGCGTTCTCTTGTACCGGCAGTCAGTTTTGCCACTTCGGACATATCGCCCCTGACGAGAATTTCACGGATTTTCCGGGGACCGGCAGCCTGCACTGCAGCCTGGAAATCCGGTGAATTCATCAGATCCTTCGCGTGACTCCTTGGTACGCTGAGATTGAATTTCTTATTGGGATTATCAATGTAGAAGAGCGCTGCCATGGCCTTCGCCGCATATTCGTTCAGCTTGGAGTCCGGAATTTCCTGCGCCTTGCTGCCGGTATGAAGTTCGAAATACCGCTTATAGTTGGGATTCACATCATACTGTTTCTTAGCGTAGCTGCTAATTTCATTCCAGCTGAGCTCATGTCCGAAAAGTCCAGCGGTTTTTTTTCGCAGCATGTCGGCTTTTTCGGGGTTCAGGCTCTTCATGGCACCGAGTACGCAGATGGCACGGAGCTTTCCGGCACGAAGTGCTTTTTCACCGGCAAAATCCGCCGGCTTTTTTCTGAGTACGACATCGAGCCAGGCGGATCCGTGCTGCATGGCAAGATGACAGTTCTCGGCGAGCTCATCACGTGCTTTTTCGGATTTCTTTCTTGCATGTGCTTCTTTAGCGACAATGTCCATCGCCTTCATCATCGCCTGATAGTCCCGGTATTCGGCACTGTCCTTTCTTCCGAGATAAGCGGTCTTGCTCTGCTTCAGTACCGAATAATGCGGGACCAGGGCGGAGCGGTTCAGCCATTTTCCGCTTTCCTCAAGTCCGATTTTCCGGTCCTTCAGACGGACGGAGCGGTTGAAGGTGCTTTCCGCGACCAGGGCTTCGCTGATGCAGGTCTGCATGAATTCCTTTGTGGTTTCATAGGCAATCTCCTGCTCCCGGCGCTCCGGGCTGCCTTCTTTGGCCGTGAGGGCTTGAAGGGTAAAGCTTTTCGTGGAATCTCTGAGCTCTTCAAAGACCTGTCCGTACTTCCGGATCATTTCGTCCTTTTCCTCTGCGGAGGAGAAGCCGTTCTCATATTTTTCGCGGCACTGCTGATACAGCTGATTCAGCTTATTATACTGCGTTTTGAAGGGCTCGAGAAGTTTGGAAATATCCTTCCCGGAGCCTGAAAGCTCGCTCTGAATGGTTTTCGTCAGGACCATGCAGTCCCAGAGTACCCGGACTTCTTCTCTTGAAGCGCCGGCGTCCATCAGTTTTTTCTGGGCTTTCATCTGCTCAAGCGCCGCAAGATGGTTGGTTTTAAGCTTCTCGTCGTAAACAAAGCCCCTGAGAAGGCCCAGATTCTCCCCGTTCTGTGTCTCACGGAAGAAATCAAAGACATGTTCCTTCGGCGTCGCGGAAAAATCTTCGGCCGCTTTCATAAGCCTGTTGAAGCGCTGGTTCCGTTCCTGCTTCTTCTGACGGATTTCTTCCGCGGTCCCCTCGGGTTTTTCAAGCATATCCGGCGCATTGTAGGCCGCAAAGGCATCCATGAACTCCTGGATTTTCATTCCTGCTGCGTACAATTCCGGATGCGTGCTTCTTAAGGAGTCAAGCTGTGCCGAAGTCGGGACATTCTGGAAGGTGTTGAACAGGGTCTGGACAGTATTGTATACGACATCCGAACTGAAACCAAAGCGGTCCGGATGGTCGGATTCGGCGCTCTGCATGACCATATCAGAGAACCTAAGATAGGCACCGAGCATCGGCTCCCGATTCATGAGCTCCTGGTTTTCGGTCATCGCATGCAGCTTCGTGCCGCATAAGCGGTAGGAATCCTCCAGCCCTGCAAACTTCGGGAGGCTGAGGTCCGGAACGCGCATATGATGACCGGAGCCGCAATAGATCCTCCGGGACTGGCCTTCAATATTCCATGCAAGGTCGACGTTGTTCTCATCAAAATGACTGATCAGATAATTCCGGGTCGCATTCATGCTTGCCAGTGCTTCGCCCTGGTTCCAGTAAGGCTGGAGTCCCGGGAAGTTCTGCGTCAGAATCTGCGGAAGAGTCATGACAATATTGTGCTGGAAAGTTGTATATGTAGGCATAAAGAACGGCTCCTTTCAAAAAGAAAACTTCAAAAATGGCAAGCTTTCCATATCTTGCAGCCCTATGGTAGCATGGCCTGTCCAACAAATGTCCAACAGGACGGAAGATAATCCTGAATTCATCCCGGGTACGGATGAATCAGGGCGGAGAGTTGTCTGTCTTTTGGACATTTGTTTGACAGAAGGGGTTATTATGATATAATAATATGATGGTAAGGTCAAAAGGTATGTCCCGCCAGGTTCCGTGCTACGCACTCCCACCTGGCGTTTACAGTTCGGGCTTTCGTGGTGATTAATCACCACTTCACCCTCACTGTAAAGCGGTCAAAGAGCCCCTTCTCCCACCGACATGCAAGCATGTCGTGTGATCAGGGCTTTTGACCTTGACATCATAATATCGAAAAAAGAGAAGATATTTCAGCAATTAGATGGAGGAAGAGGATTCAGATGATCGGCTTTGCAACTTCATGGTTCCTGCATGGCCTGTATGACTTCTTCCTCAGCGATGAGTTAAAAAGTTCAATAATAATCTGGCGTTTATCGCATTTCTGCCGGCGGTTCTGGCGGTTCTTGTGATCGCGGCAGGCTGTGGGAAAGCCGCTGTACCGGAGACGGAGGCGGCTGCAGGCAGCAAAGAGGAACAGAGCAGCAGTGATAAGATCACCGAAACAGTGCCGGAAAGCACAGAGCAGAAAAGAAATGGGACCATCTCCTGAATATGAACCACAAATACACTTCGGAAATAACGATTGAAACCCGGATCGGACAAGTGCTCGGCATGAAAAACGAATGCTGCAGGCGCTTCCTCGGGATTCCCTATGCACACGCCGGGAGATTTGAATACGCCGTTTTATATGAAGGCGGAGAAGAAAAAATCGACGCGCGCAAAAGAGGTCCCGCCTGTCCGCAGAACCGGGCCGTCCATGAGCATCTTGAAAATCCGGTGCGCCGCTTCTACAAGCGGGAGTTCCGGAACGGAATCGATTTCAACTACAGCGAAGACTGTCTGAATCTGAATATTTTTACACCCCTCTCTGCCGCAGGCTGTCCGGTGATACTTTTTATTCACGGAGGAGGCTTTGACTCGGGCATCAATTCCGAAAGTCCGTATGACGGCGCCGGCCTCGCTAAGCGGGGCATTGTCAGCGTCTTTATTAATTACCGTGTGGGCGTGCTCGGGTATTTCACACATGAAGAGCTGAAGAAGCGAACCGGAAGAGAAGGAAATTTCGGCCTAGACGACCAGCTGAGCGCCCTGAAATGGGTCAGAAAATATATCGCCGATTTCGGAGGAGATCCGGAGAATATCACGCTCATGGGACAGAGCGCCGGCGCGATTTCGATCCAGTATCTGTGTCTGAATCCGGACAACCGCGGCCTTTTCAGGCGCGCGGTCATGATGTCCGGCGGCGGCTGCTTCCCGAAATTCTCCCTTCCGAGAAAAGCGGAAGATACCCGCGGATACTGGCTTGAGTTCATGAAGGCCGCAGGCTGCGAAACCTTCGAGGATTTCCGCCGTGCAGAGCTTTCCGTGCTTTTTGACGCTTTGGAAGAAGTGAAAAAGGTTCGGAAGGATTCCGTATACCATACCATGCCGGTCATTGACGGAGTGCTTCTGAAAGGACCGGTTGATGAACTGATTCAAAAGCCGCTGCCCGTCGATTATATGATCGGCTATACCAACAATGATATGGCAGCGCCGGTGATGGCTTTTATCGGAAACCGCTTTGGAAAGAAGAACGGTGCGTTCATTTACTATTTCGATATCGATGCGCCCGGCGACAGGAACAGGGCCTTCCATTCGTCAGACCTTCGCTATATGTTTGAAACGCTTGACCTTGGCTGGCGGCCGTATACAGAGTACGATCATGAGGTATCGGGTGTGATGGCTTCGTATCTTGCGAATTTTGCCGCATCCGGCGATCCGAACGGCGAGGGAAGGGAACAGGGCCTTCCCGTCTGGAAACCGGCCAAAAACGGCCTTTTCACCGCTGTCCTTCACATCGGTAAAAAGACCGTTTCCATGGGGCATGTAAGTTATCTGAAGCTTGCCGTAAATGCTCTTACTGTCGGCGACCCGAAAGCTTAAGCTCTTGAAATAACGAGGTATTACTTTTCCTCCGCCGCGCGTTTCTTATGATACCGGATCGAAAGAATCAGCGGAATCAGCGTCAGGACGACGACACAGGCGCCGACGAGGAAAATGTTGCTGTTCGGGATGTATTCCATCTGTCCGCTTTTCTGATTGATAAAGGTTTCGCCGCTTGTTTTGACCACCGTTTCACCGATGAGCGCACCGGCAATCATCGGAATCAGCACATAGAAAATGGTCCAGATCCCTTCAAACTGTCCTTTCGCGTTTTCGGGATAAAGCTGCTTGGCCCAGACCTTCGTCACCTGGAGGATTCCGACGTATCCGATGCCCATAATGAAAATGCCGAGCCAGATCTGCAGATTGAACAGCTTTGAAGTATCCACGCTTCCGGCGCGCACGGGATAAAGGATCATGAGCCCCGCGATATTCAGTAAAACGGATGCGATACCGATATAGGGGTGCTTGTTTTTGTTGATGAGCACGCCGATCGGAATCGCCGTCAGCATCGCGAATACCAGCGGAACCGCTTCGATAATGCCCATCTGGTCCGCGGTATAACCGAGATAGTGAATCAGGTAGTTCCCCGTATAGGAAAAGTAAATATTGAAGCCGATCGTAAATACCGAGATTGCGATATGCACAAGCACCAGCTCTTTTAAGCCGAAGAAGGTTTTAAAATTGAAGACGCTGAAAAACTGTTTCCAGAAAGAACCTTCCTTGTGCGGCGCCACGTCGTCGTTTTTATTCAGGACAAACATGGAAATCAGTCCGACGGCAATGACGAGCACGCCCATGACGATAAAAAGACGCTGGTAATTGTCGTTTTTACCGACCAGCATGCCTCCGACAACCGTTCCGAGCAGGGTGCCCAGTACCGGCTGCGTCGCAAGCGCGGCGCCGATGCCGCCTCTGTTCTTATTGTTCATCAGGTCCGTTGTCCAGGTGCTGAAGCCGGCGGTGGAGCCCATGGATCCGAAAAAGCTCATCACTGTGTCGGCAAGAACGACCATAAAAGCGACCAGTGTATACATTTCCTTACTGATAAATTCCGTCAGCCCGAACGCAATCGTAAAGATGCCCCAGAGAATATAACCCCAGGCGATCAGGCTGCGCCGCCTTCCTGTCCGGTCCGCCCAGGTCCCGAAGAAAAACGTCGAGAAGGCGGAGGCTATGGCCGACCAGATCAGCATACCGGAAATAATCGAAGGATCCTTTCCGATCTTCGCGTAGACAAAGGTGTTAAACCACTGGTTTTCGATATTCCAGCAAAGCTGGCCTGCGAGACCGAGTCCCCAGACAAGAATCCACATGCTGAGCGCGGACCGTGTCTTTTTCATAGATTTCTGTTCCTGCATTTTCATACCCATTCTTTTGACTGTGTACGCCTCTGTCAGTTCAGTACGGGCTGTTGGTCCGCTTTCTGTAACTGTTCAGGGGCTTTTCCTTTCAACTGGAGCTGCTTCCACGCGGAGAAGGCCGTGTCGGGATGATCTTCGTGAGTTCTTCCGCCACATTCAGCCGCGCTCCGCCATAGTCGCTGATCGGGCCGATGGCCCCGACACGGCCATGGTAATAATCCAGTCCGGCCATATAAAGCGTATACATGGACTTCCTGATATCATGGATCGTGGCGCTTTTGTTTTTCAGAATTTCAGCAGTGTCAGAAAGACATCTGTGCCTGAAACTCCGGCGTCGGCGGCAGCCGGACAGCGCACGCCTTAAGATGACTGGAGGGAAAACTTCATACTGCTATTATACAAAAACCGTCGAAGATATCAAGCTTTTTTAGAAACGATCCGGAAGCATCGGGACTTCAGCTGGGGGATGACTTACCAGGAGTGCAGCGATAAGGTGTTTTCCCGCCCGGACTTTCCTTTTTTTCGTTCACAGCTTGCAATCTCTGCCGTTTTTCGGTATGATAAAGCAAATCGGCCATTAAAAAAGAGGAAGAAAAATGAAGACAATCAGGACCGGCGGAATCACCTATATTGAGCCGCTCCCGGGAACTTCGGGCGAGTGGTATTACGGACTCGGCTATGAACAGGGGGATCTGTACGAAGCGGAAGAACTCTTCAGAGCGGGACAGGCAGTCAGCGGGCGCGGACTCTGTCTTGTGCATTATCCGGACGGACGGGTATTCCATCCTGTGCCGAAGACCGAAGGTCATTACAGCGAAGCGCCGGTCTTTTTGGAAGGTGGGATCTTTATCATTGACGCTGACTTCATTGAAAAAATGATCCGTATACTGAGATTTGACTGTAAGGATTACGGGACGCGCACATATGCCGAGCTGCCGCTTTCTTCGATTAAGGATTGCTACAATCTGAAGCTGCAGGTTTCGCCGCTTACGCTGTCGAGGCAGTGCGTCGGAAGCAATGAATTCGAGATTGTCTGGCCGGAAAAGATCCGCTTTGCGATGGACGATCATGATTCCTTTTTCCTGCGAGACAATGAAAAGCTGTTCTTCAGCAGATGGCACGAAGAAGGTGAAGGCCCGGATTACAGATACTGGGAAGAAATCATCATACGGAATCTGGCCGGCGATGTTATCGGGACGCTTCCGGGAGATGTGATGCTGATGCCGGACGGGGAGATCTGGCATCTCATGTGAACTGCGCTGACCATACTTTGCTTAGGAAATCAGGCTTCCGGGATCAAATAAATAAGTACATAGTAAATTGTGAGGATTTGGCAGGATTTGCTGTCATGGGACGGCTTCCGGCTGAAGGTACAGAAGAGGAAAGAAAATGTCAAAGCTTTGTCTTGGCTGCATGAATGTATACGAAGAAGGCAATGTCTGTCCCTACTGCGGCT
>CAMVNR010000067.1 GCA_947168905.1 uncultured Lachnospiraceae bacterium | reverse complement strand
TAAAGTACAGTTTTGCCATTCTTCAGTCCTTTACCTCATCCCCTTATCGTACGGGATGCCTTCCGCCTTCGGAACGCCCGACTTCTTCGATGTGATCGCGAGCACAACCAGTACCACTACGAACGGGACAATGTTGTAGAAGTACATCGGAAGTCCCAGTTTCGACAGAAAATCAATGGAAGACGAGACCGGTCCGATACATTTCAGGAATCCGAACAGGAGTGCTCCAAGCGCAATTCCGAGCGGTTTCCAGTTGCCAAAGATCATGATTGCGAGTGCTAAGAAGCCCATTCCGCCGACCGAAGATTCCGCTGTGCCGTCCGCGATTGTCGCGATATATGCATAGCCGCCGATCCCCGCAAGGAAACCGGAAATGGTTGTGCCGAGGTAGCGCATCTTGAAGACGTTAATGCCGACCGAAGCCGCCGCCTGAGGATGCTCGCCGCAGGAACGAAGCCGCATGCCGGTCCGTGTCTTGTAAATCCATACGGACAGAACAATGAAGACCGTCACAATAATATAGGTCGAAAGATACGCCTTGTCGCCGAAGATCTGAACAAAAGCCGGAAGGTTTTCGTTCTTGATAACATAACCCGCAAAATTAGCCGGCATCTGGATCTTCTCGCTGTTGAAAAGCGAAAGCGCGAAGGCGTTGACGATGGCAGGCGCGAGCATATTCAGCGCAGTGCCGCCGATCGTCTGGTCGGCCTTCAGCGTGACCGCCGACAGGGACAAAAGAAGCGAGAAGGCTGCCGCCGAAATACCGGAAATCATCAGGATGACGAAGAAAAGCAGCTGAATGTTCCCAACCAGAATATCATGACCGACAAAGAACTGCGCGAAGATCGCGCCGATAAAGGCGCCGAAAATCATTTCGCCCTCAAGCGCAAGGTTAATCACGCCGGAGCGTTCAGCAAACATACCCGCAAGTGCCACAATCAGCAGCGGAGCTGCATACACAAGTGTTTTCTGAAGCAGGAATACCATTACTCTTCGGCCTCCTTTCCGTCATTCTTAGGTTTCTCCGGTTCGATCAGTTTCTCCGTTGTCTCCGGCTTTTTCTCAGGATCCGCAGGTTTTACGGAAGAAACCGCCGCCGCGATCGCACCTCTTTGTGCCGTGTCGGCTGCAGGCGCGGCTTTACGCCTTCTGGAAAGAATATCGTTAAAGAGCCGCGAGAAGCCTGCGAAATAAATGATCAGCGCAATAATGACATCCGCGATGTATTTGTTGTAGCCGGCACTTGTCAGGTTGTCTCCGCCGATCGAAAGATAGCGGATAAAGAGACTGACGAAGATGACCGCGATCGGATTGCTGGATCCAAGAAGCGCTGCCGGAATGCCGTTGAAGCCGTAGTCCGGGAGCTTGCTGTAGGCGCTCGAGAACTTAAACTCGATCCCGGGATTCAGATAATAGATTGCGCCGCCCACGGCCGCAAGGCCGCCTGCGATTGCCATCGAAAGGATAATGTTGCGCTTTTCATTCATGCCCGCATATCTCGCGCCGTATTTGTTGGCGCCGCAGGCGCGAAGCTCATAGCCGAAGGTGGTTTTGGTCAGCATGACGTAAATCAGGACCGCGAGAAGAATCGCTACGATAATTCCGAAATCCAGATACGAGCCGGAGAACAGCTTGTCAAGACCGGCTTTGGGCGTTCCGTTTCCGGTCACGGCAGTCGTAATCAGGTAGCCGGATTTTCCCGAGCCACTGTTTACAAGGTTCGGCATCGCGCCGAAAACCCAGCTCACAATATTCGCGGCAATCCAGTTTGTCATGATGCAGACGATTACCTCATTGACATTGAAAACCGCTTTAAAGAAACCGGGAATCGCACCCCAGATCATGCCGAACAGAGCGCCGACCACAAGTGCGAGGATCCATACAAGGATACCGAGCACCGGTTTGCCGGAGGTATTGATATTCAGGGCGACCAGAAGCGAGCCCATCGTTCCCATCAGGAACTGCCCTGCCGCACCGATATTGAAAAGACCCGTCTTATAGGCGATTGCTACCGATACGCCGGTCATAATCAGCGGCGTCGCATAGAAGATCATATCGCCGAGGTTGGTAACAATGTACTGGGCCGTTCCGCTTGAGAAGGGGCCGCCCAGGAGGATCGCCAGTCCGTGGAACGCGTCTCCGATGGTAATCCAATCATTGACAAAGCTTAAAATCACCATCACCACGAAGCCCACCAGAAGGCCGGCCAGAATGCAGAGGATCGAGGCGCGGACTGATTTGAATCCCTGTTTTTCCGTCAGTTTTTTCATTCTCTTACGCCTCCTTTATCTTGTCCTTTTTTGCACCGGCCATGTAGAGTCCGAGTTCCTGAACCGTAGTTTTCTTGGGATCCAGTTCGCCGACCAGTTCTCCCTCATACATCACGAGAATCCTGTCGGAGAGACTCATCACCTCATCAAGCTCGAGAGAGATCAGTAAAACAGCAGCGCCTTCGTCACGTTTCTTGACAATTTCGCTGTGGATGAATTCGATCGCTCCGACGTCGAGGCCGCGGGTCGGCTGAATGGCCACCAGAAGCTTGTGCTCATGATCCAGCTCCCGTGCGACGATCGCCTTCTGCTGGTTGCCGCCGGACATGGAACGGGCGCTTGAAAGCGCGCCGGCGCCGGAACGGACATCAAACTCGTCAATCAGCCGGTCGGCGTATTTCCGGACTTCATCAAACTTAATGAATCCGTGATTCTGGAATTCGGGCTCGCGGTAGCGCCGAAGCACAATATTCTCCTCCAAAGAGAAATCCAGGATCAGTCCGTGCTTGTGTCTGTCTTCGGGGATATTGCTCATCCCGTGTTCCGCCCGGTAAAGAATGCTCTTTTTGGTAATATCCTCGCCGTCCAGAAGAATATGACCATGTTCGGCTTTCGCGAGCCCCGTAATCGCGTATCCGAGCTCCGTCTGTCCGTTTCCGTCGATTCCGGCGATACAGGTGATTTCCCCTGCCCGGACCTTAAAACTGACATCCCTGACCGCATCCTTCGGGTGAGAGGTGCTTTTTACAGAGAGGTGCTGCACATCGAGAATCGCTTTTCCGGGCTTCGCGGGCTTCTTCTCGACCTCGAAATTCACGGACCGTCCGACCATCATTTCGGAGAGCTCTTCTTTTGAAGAATTCTTTACATCAACCGTACCGATGTAGCGCCCTTTCCGAAGTACCGTACAGCGGTCTGCAACTTCCATGATTTCATTTAGTTTATGGGTGATGAAAAGAATGGACTTGCCTTCCGCAGCGAGATTTTTCATGATCTGCATCAGCTCGTCGATCTCCTGCGGAGTCAGGACCGCCGTCGGTTCGTCAAAGATCAGGATTTCATTGTCCCGGTAGAGCATCTTCAGGATTTCGGTACGCTGCTGCATACCGACGGTGATATCCTCGATAATCGCGTCTGGATCAACGGCAAGACCGTACTTTTTGCTGAGGTCCTCCACCTTTTTCCGGGCCGTACTCTTCTTCAAGAACCCGAAAACGGTATCCTCGTTGCCGAGAATAATGTTGTCAAGAACACTGAAGTTCTCGACCAGTTTGAAATGCTGGTGCACCATGCCGATCCCGAGAGCCGTCGCGTCGTTCGGGTCGGAGATTTTCACGGGTTTGCCGTCCTTTAAGATCTCGCCTTCATCGGGGTCATAGAGGCCGAACAGAATACTCATCAGCGTCGATTTTCCCGCGCCGTTTTCGCCGAGAAGCGCATGAATCTCTCCCCGCCGGAGCTGCAGCGTAATGTCGTCGTTCGCCTTCAGCGTCCCGAAAATCTTGGTGATATGCCGCATTTCAATAACATACGGTTGTTCACTCATAAACATTTCCTCCCTGTGGGATTAATCTTATGTCCGTTTTTCACACTGCGGTTTGCAAAAAAGGAGCCTACATGAAAGGTAAGCTCCTTTTTTTCGTGTCGAAAAAAGCATCGCTTTTTTGTTTCACATTATTTAGTTTTCATAGACAACTGTTACATGAGAGCCAGCAGTTGCATTATTCCAGAAGTCAGCGGTATTGCAGCCTTCTACGTTGTCATCCGGCGTAACAGCGCCGCTCTTGATCTTGCCGTAGATGTCGTCATAATCCGCCTGCGAGAACGAATTGAACTTGGAGGTCGCCATCGGAAGTCCGGTTGCGTCGTCCGCTGCGCCGAGGTTGGAAGCCTGGCCGCCGAGCTTGGCATCCCATTCGTTGTTGTACATTTCGCCGAGAATCTTCTGAACAGAAGCGGACAGGCCCTTCATTGCAGAGGTGATCACGCGGTCGGAAAGGCCGGACTGGTCGGTATCAACACCGATGATCTTGCCGTCTGCGGTTTCCTTCGCTGCCGCGATAACGCTCTGGATCATAGAGCCGCCGCAGGAGAAGATTACCTGGGTTCCGTCGTTGTACCAGCTGGACATCTGAGCAGCGAGTTCCGGAGAAGCGGAGAACGCATCGCCGTACTTGAAGCTGATCTTGATCTCAACGTCAGCGCCGATCTCGTCTGCAGCATCTCTTGCGCCCTGGACAAAGCCGTAAGCGAAACGGTTGCAGGCCGGGTTGGATCCGCCGCCGCCGAAGGTTCCGCCGAGCTTGGTGTAGCCGTCTTTAACAGCCGCATAGCCGGCAAGGTAGCCGGACTCCTGCTCCTTGTAAACGATCGCGGTAACGTTGTTCAGCAGATTGCCGTTTCCGTCGTCAAGCGCCCATCCGTCGACGAAGATGAACTTCACGTCCTTGGATTCCATCGCAACTGTCGTCATAGCGCCAGCCTGCAGGAAGCCGGGGGCAACAATAACCTTGGCGCCGTTCTTGATCGCCTGACGCATCGCAGCGACACGGTCATTGTCGGTAGCGTTCTCGCCGTTTGCCGGCTGATAGTAAGCATAGGTCTTATTGTTGGCCTTCGCATATGCTTCGGCGCCTTCGTAGGTGCCCTGGTTGAATCCGCCGTCCTTCAGCTGTCCGACATCCGTGACAACTGCGATTTCAGCGGTCTTGCCGCCCGAGCATGCTGCCATAGAGAAAACAGACAGAATCATTGCCGAGGCAAGAATGACTGAAAGTACCTTCTTCATTTTTATCTCACTCCTTAAAATGATATTGATTATGATCACCTGATCACATCGCTTTTATTCTACTACTTTCTGTCCGATTCGTCAATCATCCTTTGCAGCAGAAAAATGATGGAGAGCGCCTGATAAATGCAATTCTGTGCAAGCCTGACCGGGCCAGCCGCATAGAGAAAGCCCGCCGGACTTCCCGGCGGGCTTTCTCTTTTTTAAGCAGGGGTAGAAGGATTCGAACCCTCATTTACGGTTTTGGAGACCGTCGCTCTACCCTTGAACTATACCCCTATAAGTAATCGAGGTGACAGGATTTGAACCTGCGACCTCTGCGTCCCGAACGCAGCGCTCTACCAAACTGAGCCACACCTCGATTCGGCTTCTTTTCGAAGCACAAATGGTAGTATAAGGGATTCTTTGCAAAATGTCAAGCGTTTTTTTCTCCCCGCGGTTTCACAGGTTCAAGGTTTGTTTTAGGAAAGGCTTCATCAGCACATCATCATTTTCCCTGCTCCTTTGAAACCCCTGCGTACCCTGTCTTTTTGATAATCTCCTGCCCCTCTTCCGACAGGCAGTAATCGATCATCTTCCGGACATTCGGGTTGTCATCGTTTGCCCTGGTCACAAGGCAGAGGTCAACCGTCAGCGGATAGCTTCCGTTCTCGATATTTTCGATCGTCGGCGCCACCCCGTCGATCAGAAGCATCCGCACATTGTTCTCCTGATTCAGATCTTCGACAAAATACCGGAAGGAGTAGCCGAGCGCGCCGCGTTCGTTATTGTACTGCGCGACCTCCTTTATGACGCCTTCCATCGATCCGATCCTTTCATAGGTCAGCGGCTCCTTCAGCGCCGTATCGCCCATGAAATATTCCATCATTGTCTGGGAGCCGGAATTCGCCGGCCGCTGGAATGCACGGATTTTCTCGTTTTTCCCGCCAAGCTCCGACCAGTTTGTAATTTCTCCGCTGTAAATCTTCCGGATTTCCTCGGAAGTAAGGCCTGTCACCGGATTATCCGGCTCGACAAAAAAGACGAAGGCTTCCCTGCCGATCGGCGTGATTTCAATCTCCGTATGCCACTCCGCTGCCGCTGCCATCTGGTCTTTCGAAGGCCGCGCTCCGAAGAAAAGGTCCGCTTTCGGCGCGCCTTTCATTCCCCGCTCGATCAGCCGTTCAAATCCCTGAATGGTATTGGTAAAGGTAACCACGCGGCCGTTCAGCCAGGCCTGGGATCCGCCGTCATGACCGGCGCCGTGTGTTACAAAATCCTCCTCGATCCTATCAATATCCTTATATACTGCCTTCGCGATCGCCGCATATAAGGGATAGCAGGCCTCCGCACCGTCCATGACCGGCATATTTCCGACGCCCTCGATGGTAAGAGACGCCGGGTGATCCAGCGCGGCAAGCTTTGAGTGCTCGCTGTAGACCATATAGTCCGTAAAATCCGTACTGGACCAGCCGTGCATATACTGAAAGCCGTGTCCTGCGTAGCGCACGGAGGGCCGGTTTCTGTAGAGGCCAAGATCCCCGAAGAGAAGAAGCCCGATACAGACGACGGCAGCTGCTGATGCAATGATCCGGCCTTTCTTTCCCGTACGCAGGCTTTTCTGCAGGAGAAATGACAGGCAGAAGGCAAACAGGGAAAGAAGGACCGCTGCCCCGATGGCGATTCCGGTTTTATCCATGAGGGACAGCAGCATAAAGCCGGGGCAGACCGGGATCATCAGAAGGTAGGTGAACATCACCATTCCCGAAGCCTCTCCGTCATTCACCCACATCAGGAAGGAGAAAACAAGGGCAAGGACCCCTGCAATGATGCCGTTTACCAGGCTGACCGAGGGGATCAGCTTTTTCCGGAACAGGACGTATGCAAGCGCGATGACTGCCGGGGAAACAAGAAGCGCAGGAGTTTCCGTGATTCCCAGGAACAGCACAGCAACATATATTAGGCTCGAAACAAACGGAGTAATCAGGCAGAACAGGAAGCACCTGAGGAACGCACGCCCCGAAGAAACTCTTTTCATCCTTTTTTCTCCTTCTCATCCCCTGATTTCTTACAGAAACCGGTTTCTGAAATCGATCACACAAACACGTACGCTGCGAGACGGTCAAAGGCTTCCTTTACCCTTTCTGTCGGAAGCGCGAGATTCAAACGGATCGAATTCGGTCCGTGGAAGCCCCTGCCGTCCTGCCAGGCGACATAGACATCCCAGCCCTGCTGCAGAAGCTCATCGATCGTAATGCCCTTTTTCTCACACCATTTTGTGCAGTCCAGATACAGCATATAAGTGCCCTCGGCATCAGCGAATTCGACGCCGGGGAAATACTTCCGGATAAAGCTGCAGGCGTAATTCACATTCTCGGAAAGCACTTTTTTCAGCTCATCCACCCAGGCCATCCCCGTCTCGGAATAGGCCCCGAGAAGCGCATGCATGGAGAAAACATTCATCGCATTATAATGCGAAAGCGAGGCTTCCTTCTCGAGGCGGTCTGAAAGCCATTCGTTATAACAGATGTGGTAGGAGCCCTGGAGCCCCGCCAGATTAAAGGTCTTCGTCGGAGCGTACTCGGCGATCACATGGGTCCTCGCATATTCCGACACCGACTGCGTCGGAATGTGCTTCCGCCCGTTCAGGAGAATATCCGACCAGATTTCGTCAGAGACGACCCACACCTCGTGGCGCTCGAAAATCTCCATCATCCGGACCAGTTCATCCCTCTCCCAGACTCTTCCGCAGGGGTTATGGGGCGAACAGAACACGCAGACATGAATCTTCCCATCGATAATCTTCTTCTCCATGTCTTCATAGTCCATCCGCCAGATGCCCTCTTCGTCCCGGACGAGCGGGCTGTGGACAATTTCCCAGCCGTTGTTTTTAATGCAGCCCGTAAAGCCGACGTAGGTCGGGCTGTGCAGCAGGACCTTATCGCCCTTTGAGAGAAGGACGTTCAGCGCCGTTACAACGCCGCCGAGCACTCCGTTCTCATAGGCAATATGCTTTTTCTCCAGTCCCGTCACACCGTTTCTTTCACGATGCCAGCGGATAATTCTCTCATAGTACAGATCCGGCGCAGCGTAGTAGCCGTACAGCGGATGGTCCGTCCGGGCCTTCAGTTCCTCCGTAATCGCGGGACAGGTTGCAAAGTTCATGTCCGCAACCCACATCGGCAGGAGGTCAAAGCCGCCGCCCTGTTTCTTAGCTTCCTCATTTTTGGCCTTTGCCTCAGGCCCCGGTCCGAAGCCTTCCCTTCCGAAGCCATCGACTGCAATCGCGTCCTTTCCCGCGCGGTCCCAGATCGTCGTAAAATCAAACTTCATGTTCACTTTCCCCTTTATTCTTCTGAAATTATTTTTCTTTTCCATTCTCCGAAGCAAATCTTGCCGTTGCCTGTGCCTGCATGGATTCCGGCGGAAGCTCCATCAGTTCGATCGGATTCCCGTCCGGATCGTGGACCCAGAACATCCTGCATTTCGCGCGCCCGAGAAGAATTCCCGTATCGGGCTCAATTCCCTTCGACAGGATTTCCTCATAGCACTTTTCCACGCTGTCGATCTGGAGACTGATATGGCAGAATCCGATCTCGTCGTCCGTGATTTTATGCTCCTTCCGTCCGTTGACAAACAGCTCGATGAACTGATCCGGAGCAATGTAAATATAGACGATCGACAGCTCGCCTTCCGGTCCGTACAGCCTGAAAGCCTCCTTCAGGCCCAGCGTTTCCGTATAAAATTTCACGCTTTTCTCAATATCCGATGTGCGTACAGCCACATGTCCGAGTCCTGTGATCATAATTCCTCCGTAAATTCTGAATCTGTAATATCCCGCCGCCTTTCTTTTTCATTTCCAAGTATACCAGACTGCCCCTCTCTTGTCCATCGATAAAAGGAGTCTTTTCGCACACGATTTTCGATGTGCGTCGCCGCATACTTAAAAACCCGGCAGGTTTTGCATTTTTGTATTCCCGGACTTAGAAAGACTTGAAAAAAAGGTAAGTTCAGTGTAGTATGGGACGCATAAGGAGAAAACACACAAAAGGAGGTCATGCATGGACTTTTCCAGTAAATTTTCACTTGAAGGAAAAGTGGCGCTTGTAACCGGAGCATCCTACGGGATCGGATTCGCGATTGCTTCCGCTTTTTATGCCGCAGGAGCATCGATCGTATTCAATGACATTCGTCAGGAACTCGTCGACCGCGGCCTGAAAGCCTATCAAGAAGCGAATATCCCCGTCCGCGGATATGTCTGCGACGTCACCAAGGAAGACGATGTCCGGGAAATGATCGCGAAGATCACCGAAGAGGTCGGTCCTGTCGATATCCTGGTCAACAATGCCGGCATCATTAAAAGAATCCCGATGATCGACATGGAAGCGTCCGATTTCCGTGCGGTGATCGACGTCGACCTGAACGCGCCGTTTATCGTATCGAAGGCGGTCCTGCCTTCCATGATTCAGCGCGGGCACGGCAAAATCATCAACATCTGCTCGATGATGTCCGAGCTCGGACGCGAGACGGTTTCCGCCTATGCGGCGGCCAAGGGCGGGCTCAAGATGCTCACGCGGAACATTGCTTCGGAATACGGGCAGTACAATATCCAGTGCAACGGCATCGGGCCGGGATATATAGCAACTCCGCAGACGGCACCGCTTCGCGAGAAGCAGCCGGACGGCTCCCGCCACCCCTTCGACGCCTTCATTACCGCGAAGACGCCCGCAGAGCGCTGGGGCACGCCGGAGGACCTGATGGGACCGGCGGTCTTCCTCGCCTCGGAAGCATCCGATTTTGTCAACGGACAGATTCTGTATGTGGACGGCGGAATTCTCGCCTATATCGGCCGCCAGCCGTAAGATGGAAGATACCGAAGACCGGCCGCCGTTTTTTACAGCACAAAGATAAAGGAGGAATGGAAAATGAGAATCGCACTGATCAACGAGAATTCTCAGGCTTCGAAAAACGAAATGATCTGCACAACCCTGAAGAAGGTCGTCGAACCGCTCGGCCATGAAGTCGTGAACTATGGCATGTATACCGCAGAACAGGAGAACCAGCTGACCTATGTCATGGTCGGTATTCTTGCCGCGACCCTGTTAAATTCCGGCGCCGCGGATTTTGTCGTCACGGGCTGCGGCACGGGCGAAGGCGCCATGCTTGCCTGCACGGCTTTCCCGGGCGTCCTCTGCGGTCATATCGTAACGCCCCTCGACGGTTTCCTCTTCCGCCAGGTCAACGACGGGAATGCGATTTCCCTGCCTTTCGCGGAAGGCTTCGGCTGGGGCGGAGAAATTAATCTGCAGTATATTTTTGAGAAAACCTTCGGCTGCGAGGGCGGACAGGGCTATCCGCCCGAAAGAGTCGTTCCGGAACAGCGCAACAAGAAAATTCTCGACGGCGTCAAGGCGGTCACGCATAGAGAGCTTACGGAAATTCTCCCCTCGCTCGATCCGGAGCTTGTGAAAACCGCATTCGGCGGTCCGAAATTCAAGGAGTATTTCTACAGAGACTGCCGGGATGAAAAGATTGCTGCGGCTGTGGAAGCGATGATCGGCAGATAAGACGCAAAAACCGGGAAACAAAAAAGCAGGCGGATGCCTGCTTTTTTGTTTCCTCACCTAAAGATGCTTCTTCGTAAAAAAGCTCTTATTTCTTCAACTCGTAGTAGAAGATGCGCTTGACATCCGCGGAGCTTAAGTAGGGATAGATGTTGTCCATCCGGATGTTTTCGTAGCCGCCTTCGACGTAGCGGTCAACAAGCTTTGACAGGGTCTCCTCGCCGACATAGGGCACGCACTTTAAGTAAAGCTTGCCGTCGCAGCCCGGATTCTCATCGTTCGCCGCAAGGGATTTCTCGAAAAGCACGCCGCAGTCTTCCTTGCTCATGAAAGGCATCAGAGACGCGATGTCCACATCCTTGAATTCCCCGTCGCCCGCGATCACCTTCTCGGCGATCTCATGGATCTCAGCTTCCTCCATGAAGGGGAGCATCTTCGCGAGCTTGTCGGCTTTCTTCTTCTGATTGGCCTTCTCCTGCGCCAGATTCCAGCTGTCCTGAACGCCGCGGCTGACATTGTTCATTGCCTCGGTGATCTTATCGCCGAATGCCTTCAGCGCTTCCTCAATCTCGTTCGTGTCAACTTCGAAGCCGGTCGCTGTGCGACGGAAGAAACGGGCGCCGTTTCCGGCAGCTTCTTCAGTCTTCTCGTCATCGCACGCGCAGCTTTCGGCGGTCTCTTCGCAGCCGCAGGAAGTTTCTTCCCCGCAGCAGGCCTTCACATTCTCTTCAGCATCTTCTTTTCCGAGATCGCTGATATCCTCCGCTTCCTCTGCCTTCTCGCAGAACTGCTCGGCTTTTTCCTTCCACTCTTCTGCCTTTTCCTTCACCGCTTCAGTCAGGTTCTCGGCAGCCTCTTTAATCTGTTCTTTAATTTCTTCAAACTGATCTCTGTTCTCTTCGTTGCACATGTTTAGTTTCCTCCATTCATGAATTTCCGTTCGCCGGGCGACAGTACCGACAGCAGGTCTTCCGAGACCGGATAGTTCATCCGTCCCTCCCGGACGGCGATCAGTACGCGCATCCGCTCGCTCGGTGAAAACTGGTAAAAGACATCCTCCAGATCCACTTTGATTCTTCCTTCGATGATTCCCTGAACGATAAAGTCTCTGTCGTGTCCGGCAAAGATATTATCGGGATCCAGATCGGGGGATTCGTCGAGACACAGGATCTCTTCGAATGACAGCCCGAATATTTTCGAAAGTGTGATCAGCGAATCGATCGACGGCGCGGAAAGTCCGTTTTCCCAGCGTGAAAGCGCCTGTCTGGTGATGCAGAGCTCTTCTGAGAGCGTATCCTGCGAGAGTCCTTTCTTCAGCCGCTCTTCCTGGATTTTCTTTCCGACCTGAACAAAATCGATCATCGTCTGTCTCCTTTCATGATACCGAGTATAGCACGTTTTTCCGAAAAGTCACGCAAGCGTCAGTTGCGAAGCCTCAGCATTTAAAGGGCGAGTATCATATAACGAAGGACACCGCCGAGCGGCTCCACCTTCGTCCGGTAGATTCCGTCCTTCCAGCTTCTCTTCAGTCTTTCGTCGGAGGTATCAATCCGCTCCGAAGAGACGCCCAGGATCGGACGGTCAAAGATGATCTTCCCGAGTTCTCCAATGAACAGCGTATTCGTCTTCTCGTCGTACCGGGGTTCCTTCTCGCTCATGAAATTCAGGGTCCAGTGCGGGAAGGCGTCTTCTTTTAAGCGCAGGTGCTCCGTCACCTCGATCGGACCGTCCGAAATGAAACGGATCTCTCGGATATAGGTCTCGATCGGCGCTTCCTCAGGATAGCAGTTTTTCAGCTCCATGCTGTGCAGATAGGCCTCCGAGTCAAAAAGCGCCTTCCGCTTCAGATCGACATCGATTGCCTCGTATTTCCCCGGCATATGGTGCAGGCCGCCGCATTCGTCGAAGCCTTCAATCGTCGGCAGGTTATGATAGGCGGACTGCATCGTCCAGATCTCGTAGCGCTTTTCGGAGAAGGTTTTCAGCGTATAGGTTTCCACGCCCGGATCAATCAGAAGCGGCTCCCCTTTCGCGTAAACGATAAAGGACCCGGTATCGTTATGACGGTGGGAGCCCGTATTCCCGCCGGTTTTGACGGAAAGGTACAGCTCGTCTCCCTCTACCGCATAAATACCGATGGACGGGAGGGCGGTGGTCTTTTTAAAGCCCTTCTTCTCCCCGGCTTCCCGATCGCCCTCTTCTGCATACGCCAGGACTTCCTCTTCGGCCGCACATTCCGTCAGAAGGTCAAAAAGGTCCCCGCGCGCCGGTGCCGTAAATCCGTATAGCTTTCTTGACAGACGAAGCTGCTCCGCAGAAAAGCGCATCATCTCTTTCTGGTCCGTTGCCTTCGCAAAAAGGTATTCCCTCACGCCCGCAAGTCCCGGTTTCAGATCACAGTCCGCATAGTTCAGGAAATACTCCCCTGCGACATGCACCTTCATGATGTAATTCGCGATGTTTTTGATCTTCTTTTCCCCAAAGACCGGCAGGAAGGCACCGCCGGTGACGCGGTTCAGGATATCGATGCAGGTGTACAGGCAGAGCGCAGCGAGATGATAGTAGGAAGCCCCCTCCTCGCAGCCGCCGTCCTGTCCGTAATCACTTATAAAGCAGTCAATCGAATGCACGGCCTGGGAAACGGTTTTTTGATAGGTCTCCACGTCATGCGGCATGAGAAAAACCGTATAGAGAATATTCTGCGCGCACCAGACCGTCCAGTTGTTGGTCTCATCGCCGTGATTTGCCATATGCCAGAATTCATCCGTAAGATACGGCTGTACAATCCGTTCCTCCAGCTCTTCGCGGATTCTCTTCGGGATCTCGGGTGAGATTTCGGCCAGCTTCTTTTCATGCAGGCGGCAGACAACCGCGAGAAGCGCCCCGGTTTCGCAGCTGAACAGATCAAGCACGGGGCGTTTTTTGGAAGGAACGGGCAGCGGCATTGTATCGCGGATATAGGAATTGTGCGGCGGGATTGTCCAGCTCGTCTCCTCCATGATGCTGTACAGGCCGTTTACAATGTCATCCATAAAGCGGCCTTTGTTTTCAAGCGCTTCCGCAGCCGAGAGCGCCGACAGCGCCGAGCGCTTCAGAAAATACGGCGTCTCAAAGTGTTTCCGGTTTCCAGTGCGCGAAAAGTCCAGATACAGCGTCATCGGAAGCGCCGGATATTCAAAATGCAGGTATTTCTCGCCTTCCCGGATCAGCCAGGCTTTTCTTTCTTCCGACAGTCCCTCGTAGAAGGCGCTGCCTGCTTCGGGGAAGCAGGCAAGCGGTGCAAATGACAGGCGGTCACTTAAATATTTATCAAGCATGATATTCAGTCCTTCATAAAGTTTTCGATTTCATCGGGCTCCCTGATGATTGCAGCCGACAGGACCTCACAGCCGTCTTCCGTGATCAGGAGGTCGTCTTCAATACGGATGCCGATCTCCTCTTCGTCGATGTAAAGGCCGGGTTCATCGCTGATGATCCAGCCCGGTGCGAGTTGATCGCCCGCGAGCGTGATGTCGTGCACATCGATGCCGATCGAATGGCTGACGCCGTGCATATAGTACTTCCCGACGTCCTCTTTCTTCTCGATCAGGCCCATTTCGACAAGGCCTTCACCGAGTACATCCTTCGCGATGTCGTTGAGGTCCTTAGTCGTAAGGCCCGGCTTCGCAGCCGCCGCGACCGCTTTATTCGCCTTCAGCACGAGCTCGTACACCTCCCGCTGCCGCGGCGAAAACTTTCCGTTCGCCGGATAAGTCCTCGTAATGTCGCTGCAGTAGTTTTCGTATTTCGCGCCAAGGTCGAGGAGAATCAGCGTCCCGTCCTTGACCTCGCAGTGATTCGTTCCGTAATGCATCATACAGCCGTTCAGGCCCGAGCCTGCGATCGTCGGGAAAGCCTGCTTTTTCGCGCCAAGCCTTCTGCAGGTGTATTCGAAATCCGCCTGCACCTGGTACTCCATCATGCCCGGCTTCAGGTTCTTCATCACATATTCCAGCCCCTGACGCGTGATATTTACGGCCTTACGGACCTTTTCGACCTCTTCCGCGTCTTTCTGTTCCCGAAGCGGCGCGACGGCCGTATGGAGGTCTTTTAAGGCGACTGCGGGGTATTTGTCCATAAACGCGCGCGCCATCACGAAATTATAGTCCGGAAGGTCGTTCATCTGGCAGCGGTAAAGATCAAAATATACCTCTTCCACCCGGAATCTCCCCATGAAGCGGCTGATCGTACTCTCCAGCGCGTCGACATACTGTACGTTGTCTATGCCCGATACCGCGCGGACCTCGTCCTTTGTCGGCATCTTCCCGGTCCAGCGCTCGTTGAATTCGTCCGGCTCCTCGATAAACAGGATCTCGAAGACCTTTTCTTCCGACTTAAACGCGACAAAGGCCGTTTCCTCTCTTTCAAGCCCTGTCAGCCAGAAATACTGGCTGTTGACTTCAAAACCGCAGTAATCGTCTTCATTCGCATGAAGCGGGATCCCCGCATAGCTGATAACGAGACTGTTCACCGGAATTGTCTCGTATAATCTCTGTCTGTGTTCTTTAAATGACATGGTTCCCCTTTCCACTTCGCGGCACAAAGGACTGCTCTCCCGCCGCTTTCGTATTATTTTTCCCCGGATGCCTGCCGGATCACGCCGACCTGGTTTTTTCCGTCCTCTTCCTTTCCGCCGGCCGAAAGCCAGAGCGTTCCGCAGCGAAGAACCGCTTCATAGGTATAAAACATCTGGTTCGTTTTCTTCCGGCGTATCCGGATGGACCCTTCGTGAAGAAGCTCCTCCCCCTTATAGATCCGGAATCTGAGCTCTGCCTTTTTTACGACATTTTCCGGAGTCAGCGGCTGGTTATTCTTGAAACAGCTCCATAAGACCGGATTCTGATACGCTTCGAAATCCGCACTCTTTCCTTTCGGAATGATAGCACCGGGAACTGCGCCGCTTCCGTACAGTTCTCCGTCCGTACAGCTTAGCTCTATCCGGTCCCAGTGGAAGTTGAAATCCAGCGGAAGATACGGATAGGAAGAACTTAAAAGCGGAGAAACTTTCCAAATGATTTTCCCCTGTGAACCGCAGCCTGAAAGTGCGAGGAAAATGAAAACCAGTGCCGATACGAAAATCGTCCGTCCTCGTTTTTTCATATTCTGCCTCCTCGTATAATAGTAAATGTAAAGTATATAGTTACTTCACTCCCCTATGGGA
>CAMVNR010000066.1 GCA_947168905.1 uncultured Lachnospiraceae bacterium | reverse complement strand
CACCATTTGTCCAGAAAATACCCCCTCCGTGTCCAGTTTTAGTTTACCACTTCAACCTCTTTTCTGCGGTGGATTTCCCTTGATTTTGCCTCCCGGCATATGCTACATTCGGATAAAAGAACCGGTGTCTTAAAGCGCGATGAAAGAAAAAGCCCGCCGTCTCTATACGGCAAAAAGAAAACAGATGCTTTCAGGAACAGCGCCTGAAAAAGGACGCACAAAAGGGGAGCGGTTCTGGCACTTCATTATGGATTATTACATCACACATCTTATGTACCGGATCTCACACAGCGCCGCTTCATCAGGGAGAAAATGGAACCTGAAGAAAGCGCAGGTCTAAAAACCGGCCGTATGACAGGCTATGTAAATGGAAAAAGCAGGCGGAGAATACGGACGATCAGGTTCCCCTTAAGTATGTCCCGACACCTCTGCAGAGAGCTTCGCTAAAGCCGCAAAAGTAAAACGAAAGGAAGCCGGATACGTCCATCGTTATTTGCGCTCTGCAGAAAAAAACGGCCGTTCCGAAAAGATCCGGAGCGGCCGTTTTATAAGATTCATGTATTATACCATTCCTGCTTTCAGGAAGAATTTCCTGGCTTCTTCTTCGGAATCCGCAATGCCGATTTTTCCTCCCAGAAGCTGGAGTTTCTCCACAAAGTCCTCATACCCGCGGAGGATATAGTTGATATCCTCTACCACCGATTCTCCGTCTGCCGCAAGTGCCGCAATCACCAGAGCTGCTCCGGCGCGAAGATCCGGCGCCACAAGCTGCGCGCCTCTCAGTTCGTTTACACCGGTAATGATTGCAATATTGCCTTCTACGGAAATGTGGGTGCCCATACGGTTCAGCTCATCGACATACTTGAACCGGTTTTCGAAAATCGTTTCGTTTACCGTGCTCGTTCCCGCGGCTGTCGCAAGGACGACCGCGATCTGAGGCTGCATGTCTGTCGGGAAACCGGGATACGGCAGCGTCTTGATTTTCGCCGAGCGAAGGGGCCGGTTAGCAATAACCCGCACCGCATCGTCATACTCCTGTACCTCGCATCCGATCTCACGGAGCTTCTGGCTGATGCATTCCAGATGCTTCGGAATGACATTCTTAACTAAAATATCTCCTCTCGTCGCAGCTGCGGCAGCCATAAAGGTGCCGGCTTCGATCTGGTCCGGGATGACCGAGTAGTCTGTCCCGTGGAGTCTCGCCACGCCGTCGATCCTGATCACATCGGTGCCCGCTCCCTTAATCCGGGCGCCCATGCTGTTCAGGAAGTTGGCCACATCGACCACGTGCGGTTCTTTCGCGGCATTTTCGAGTACCGTACGGCCTTTCGCATATACCGCTGCCATCATAACATTGATTGTCGCGCCGACAGTCACGGTGTCGAAATAAATATTCGCGCCGTGAAGGTCTTCCGCTTCCACCAGCACCATGCTGTTGCGGATACTGGTACGGGCGCCGAGCGCCTCGAAGCCTTTCAGGTGCTGGTCGATCGGGCGGCTTCCGATCGTACATCCGCCGGGAAGCGCAACCTCCGCATAGTGATATTTGCCAAGAAGCGCGCCGAGCATATAGTATCCTGCACGCATCTTGCGGATATAGCGGTTGTTTACAATATAGCTCCGGATGCTGCTGCCGTTCATCAGCACTTCGTGGCGTTCCAGGCGCTTCACCTTCGCGCCGGTATCGGCAATCGCCTCCAGAAGTGTATTAACGTCGCTCACATCGGGGATGTTCCGGACGATCACGTCCTCATCCGCCATAATCGAAGCTGCAAGAAGACCGAGCGCCGCGTTTTTCGCGCCGGCAATTGCTGCCTCTCCGTGAAGCGGCGTACCGCCTTTTACTACAAATTCCTTCATATCCGATCTATGCTCCAATCATCCTGTATTTTACACAGGAATCCAACACTGATAATCCGCCCGTTCTTTTACGGGGTGTAAAGCGAGTATAACACAACCGCTCCCGCTTGTAAAGAGAAATGTTACGAAATTATGAACTTTCTTTCAGGTAAATTACGGCTTAAAGCAGAAGATTACTTTTTCTTTACGCTGAATCCGAAGGTCCCGATTGCTTCCGCGAGCGGGAAATATGCTCCGTGCGCGTATGCAATCAGTCCCGCCTTCTCCAGAGACAGTCTTCCACGCGCATCAAGAAGCTTCTCATCAACATCCACAGCCTCAACTCTTGCCAGAAACAGATCATGCGAGCCGAGCTCGAGGATCTTCTCGACCCTGCACTCGATATTCACCGGGCTCTCCTTGAGAAGCGGTGCGCCGACCTTAGCGGCCTTCTCCTTATGAAGCCCCATCGCCGCAAATTTATCCTCGGTTCTTCCGGAGCGTACGCCGCAGTAATCGGCGGCCTTCAGAAGCTTCTCCGTCGTCAGGTTGATTACGAACTCTTTGCTTTCTTCCAGCATCCGGTAAGACCAGCGTTCTTTCCTGACGGAAATAGATACCATCGCCGGGCTGGAGCAGACGGTTCCGCACCAGGCGATCGTGAGAATATTGTCCTGCCCGTCTTTTCCTCTGACGGTCACAAGCACCGCAGGTACCGGCGAGAGAATGCTGCAGGGATCCCAGACTGCCTTACTCATCTCATTTCTCCTTCTTTTTGTGGATATTGCCTATATATTTCCCGGCGTTTCTGAATCGCTTTGTGTCAATTTACAGATTGTTATAAAGCCGTTCATAAATTATTCATAATTGTATCGTATTCTGTAATCAACAAGAACAGCAAAGACTTCTTCATTTGTGGTTGATTTTCTAAATGTTTTTCATAATTCCCCCGGGCCTAACCAACCCGGGGGCTCCTCTTTTACAGCTCCCCTAAAAATAGCCCGGATCGCTCGAAAAAGCGATGCGGGCTTGTTTTTTAGGATTCTGTGAAATCTCTTATTCCGCTTCTTCCGCAGTCTCGGTTTCGGCTTCCTCTGCCGGAGCCTCGGTTTCGGTTTCGGCTTCTGTAGCGGTTCCCTGAATATCCGCGTAATCTTCAAGCAGCATAGCGCCTTCGTTGTAAAGCTCTGCCTGGCTTTCTGCGTTTGCTTTCTGCTGGTTGACAACAGTGATGGTAATACCGACCGCAAGACCCACCACGATCAGGGCGATTACTGCCCACGCTATCAGTCTGCGAAGCTTCGCCATCTTCTTCTTTTTGGCAACTTCCTCTTTCCTGTTCTTCTTGGATTCTTTGTACTGGTCAACCTTTTCCTGGCTCATAAACTGGTGCCGCCTTTCTAAATATCCTTTCAGGACCGCGGTAAAGCTTTATGACCGCTGCCTGCTTTTTGTACACTGTCTGCCGTAACAGCCTTAAAATAATAGCACAGATTTCAAATTAAATCAAGTCCTCATTCATCATAGCCGTTCGGATTGTTTTTCTGCCAGTTCCACGAATCGAGGCACATCTTTTTCAGATCGTACTGCGTCTTCCATCCCATCTCGCGAAGCGCCTTTGAAGGGTCGGAATAGTTTACCGGCACATCTCCGGGGCGACGCGGTGCAAAACGGTAGGGAATGGTCACATTGTTTGCCTCCATAAAGGCATTTACCACATCCATAACGCTGTAGCCGGTCCCGGTTCCGAGATTGCAGATAAAGAGTCCCGGATTCTCCCCGAGCTTTTTGATCGCAGCCACATGACCGAGCGCGAGATCGACGACGTGGATATAGTCGCGGATGCAGGTGCCGTCCGGCGTGTCATAGTCATTGCCGAATATGTTCAGGATTTCCCGCTTTCCGACCGCCACCTGTGTAATATAGGGCATCAGATTGTTCGGGATCCCGTTCGGGTTTTCCCCGATTGTGCCGCTTTCATGCGCGCCGATCGGATTGAAATAGCGAAGAAGCACCACGTTCCACTCGGGATCCGCTTTCTGGATGTCCGAAAGGATCTGTTCCAGCATCGACTTGGTCCAGCCGTAGGGATTCGTGCACTGCCCCTTGGGACACTCTTCCGTTACCGGGATCTGTTCGGGATCGCCGTAAACCGTCGCGGAGGAGCTGAAGATGATGTTCTTCACGCCGTGGCGGCGCATCACGTCGACGAGGACCAGTGTTCCGCCGATATTGTTTTCATAATATTCCCAGGGCTTCGCGACCGATTCGCCAACCGCTTTCAGGCCCGCGAAATGAATGACCGAATCGATTTTCTCCTTTTCGAACACTTCATCCAGGCCGATCCGGTCCCGGATATCCACGCGGTAAAAGGGCACTTTCTTTCCGGTAATTGCTTCCACCCGGCCGATCACCTTTTCGCTGGAATTGCACAAATTATCGATAACAACGACATCATAGCCCCTGTTCTGAAGCTCCACGACAGTGTGGCTGCCGATATATCCGGCACCGCCGGTAACAAGAATCGCCATGTTTCTCTCCTTTTTGACTTTAGACCGTGATTTCCGCCGTCAGTGACAGCGCCTCCGGATTGGCTTTGATGATCGGACGCACAATGTTCTTCAAAAAGTCCTCCGTCTGCAGGTCCGCCGCGCCGATGTAGTTTTTCGGATCCAGTGTCTTCTCAAGCTCCTCCCGGCTGATGCCGAACATCGGGTCTTCGGCAATCAGGTCGAGCAGATTGTTGTCCAGGCCTTCTTCCTTGACGCGCCTTCCGGCCTGCATCGACAGCTCCCGGATTCTTTCATGCAGCTCCTGCCGGTCGCCGCCTCTCTTCACCGCATCCATCATGATGTTCTCCGTCGCCATAAACGGAAGCTCCTCCAGAAGGTGGCGCTCGATCATCTTCGGATACACCTTCATGCCGTCGGTGATATTCAGGTACAGATCCAGAATTCCGTCGCAGGCAAGGAAGCCTTCCGCGACAGACAGGCGTTTGTTCGCCGAATCGTCCAGGGTCCGTTCAAGCCACTGCGTCGAGGAAACGATCATCGGGTTCAGCACATCGCTGATCACAAAGTCGGCGATCGAAGCCATTCTTTCCGAGCGCATCGGGTTCCTTTTGTAGGCCATCGCCGAGGACCCGATCTGCGTCTTCTCAAAGGGCTCCTCAAGTTCTTTCTTATGCTGCAGGAGTCTCAGGTCATTCGAGAATTTATGCGCCGACTGGGCAATTCCCGCCAGTACATTCACCACCCGGCTGTCGATTTTCCTGGAATAGGTCTGGCCGGATACCGGATAGACGCCCGTAAAATCCATTTTTTCGGCGATCATCTGGTCCAGCTTTTTCACCTTCTCATAGTCACCGTCAAAAAGCTCCATGAACGAGGCCTGGGTCCCGGTGGTTCCCTTGGAGCCGAGAAGCCGCATCGAATCCAGCACATAGTCAAGATCTGCCAGATCCATGATCAGGTCCTGAATCCAGAGCGTCGCACGCTTTCCGACCGTGGTCGGCTGGGCAGCCTGGAAATGGGTGAATGCAAGCGTCGGAAGCGCCTTGTATTCTTCGGCAAACTTCGAAAGCTGGGCGATCACCGCTATCAGCTTTTTTCTGAGAAGCCGGAGTCCTTCCCGCATGATAATCAGGTCCGTATTATCGCCCACATAACAGCTCGTGGCGCCCAGATGAATAATTCCCTTCGCCGTCGGGCACTGTTCTCCGTATGCGTACACCTGCGCCATGACGTCGTGCCGGACGATTTTCTCACGTTCGGCCGCCACATCCAGGTTCAGGTCATAAATATGTGCGCGAAGCTCCGCGATCTGTTCCTCAGACACCGGAAGTCCCAGCTCGTGTTCCGCCTCGGCAAGCGCCACCCACAGCTTCCGAAAGGTGGTAAACTTCTTGTCCTGCGAAAAAATGAACTGCATCTCCTTCGATGCGTACCGTCCCGAAAGCGGGCTTGAATAAATATCAGTTCTCTCCGTCACCTTTTTTTCCGCCTTTCCTGCGCCGTTCCCGGCGTTTCTTGGTCAGATTGTCTTTCTTCAGAAGGATCTGTTCCTTCTCTTCCTCCGTACAGGCCTTAATTGTCCGCACGCCGAAAAAGCCGCTGTGATCTTCGGTCGCCTTCACCCGGATCTTCCCGCGCATCAGTCCGTGTTCCCTGCACTCCCCGAGCGCGAGGTACACTCTTCCGCCGTCCGAAAACCATCCGACCGTCTTCTTCAGGTTTTTCTGGCAGATCATGCAGGCCATTTCCCTGAGGCGCTTATTCTCCATGAGTTCTTCCTTGAGCGGAAAAGCCCGTGACACATATTTGCTGTATGTGTCAAAATTGAATATTTTCTCTTCAAAACGGTTTTTCGGAACCCTGTAATAGTCAATGGAAAAATAAGAGCCGTACTCTTTCAGGTTGATCCGCTGCAGCACCATTCCCGTGTACTTCGCGTCATCAAAGGCATGATGAAATTTGAGATCGGTCGGAATATCATATTTTTCTATGACATACTCGAGCGCATGGCGGGCTTTCCCTTCATGCTCCTGCAGCGCATACAGCTTCTGGACATCCAGGTATTTCAGCGGATATTTCCACGGAATCTTCATGTCGAAATAGGACATGTTCCGTTCCAGCTGCGTCAGGTCCGAAGAACCCCAGATACAGAAAATGTAATTCTTCCCGCACCAGTTCAGAAACTCCTCGCAGGCATCCTCGAAATAGATGCCCTTTTCGTCAAGATCCCTGTCGGTCCAGCCGGTAATCTCTTTGGTTCTCCTAAGAAGAAAGGGGTAAACCTGCGGCCTGATCAGCCGCTGGAATTCACCGACAACCTGCATTTTCTCATTGAGTTTTACTGCGCCGATTTCGATAATCTCAAAAGGGATTTCATCTTCCTCATCGATTTTGTACGCGGCCTGGTTCCACTCCAGGTCCAGACAAATATAATCCATAAATAATCACTCCCCGCCGTTTGTTCATACGGCGTCGATAATAGTATACCACGGGAAGCGGATTAACGCAATGGAAATTCCTATGTAATCAACGGAAGCGGCAGGAAGCCGTACTCCGGGACTGTACGCATTCGTCAAATCTCCCTTCGGTCAGCGCCTGTCAGTTTTCCCTACTTCCGGATCACAAAAAACGAACCGCGGAAGAAGAGACTTCTGTCTTCCTCAAAAAGACCAGTCTTTTTCGCGGTTCGTTTTATAGTTTTTTATGCTGTCCGGGCTTCTGTGAGCGGCCCGCACAGGATTCCTTTATGATCAGCAGACCGTCACGACCACCTGCTGATAGCGCACCAGGCGGTGATGCCCGGCGGCTGCGGCCTTGACAATCAGGTGGAATTCATCCCCGGGTTTCGCGGATGAAGGGATGGTCAGATGCGCGGTCTCGCTCCCGCATGAAAGCGCTGCTTCCTTAACGCATGCGGCACTTGCTTCCTCGTAAAGCTTAAAGGAAACCGTGAGGGGAAGCTCTGCGTCGATTCCGCAGTCCGGCTTCATATAAGCCTTCGCGTGTACGGAAACCGTCTCCTTGGGGGCAGCAGAGAGATTTAGTCCTTCAGCGATCTCAAGCTTCGGTGCATGCTCTGCCTTCTCGTAGGAAGCTGCAGAACACCAGCCGACGCGTGCCGCAAAGTCGCGCTGGATATCCGCAACGTACGGCCACATGGATTCGACTTCCGAAACATTTCCGTCCCGGTCGGTATAGGAATCCATCGACACATCCCAGACATTCAGGGCTTCGCCCTTGGAATTGAACTGGTTCGAAACTCTGTGATAGCGTCCAGCAATGCCTCCCCAGGCGAAATTCTCAAGCGTCCGGAAGCCCCAGCAGGGGAACAGAAGGAAGAATGTCGGCGAATCGCCTTCGGAGAGGAAATCAAAGGGCTCCGGCTTCGGAAGACCCATCTTCGCGCCAAACCATTCATTGACAATGTTTTTATTCGAGCCGAACTGTCCTGCAGGACCTTCGCCCTCGTATACCTTCCCGTCCAGCCAGGTGCAGTAGCCGTCCGCCAGCGCGCTTTTTCCGTTCATGATTTCGGATTTCATGAAAGCCGCGCGAAGCGTATCCTTGGACTCTCCCTCGGGCATGACAAACCAGGGGTAGGCATAGCTTCTCATCTGCAGGGTCTTAACAAACTGCATTTCGGGCCAGTTCTCGGCGATATAGCTTCGGTAGGTCGGATCCTGCTCTCCGCAGGCCGTAATGACGACCTTCTTCATGATCTTCTCACGAAGGGCCGGCCACTCCGGTGTATTTTCATACGCATTCTGAATATCCAGAAGCGCGCGGGCAAGGGTGTTCGTCCCGCCCCAGACCTGTACGTAAAGCGTGCGCGGATCGTCATCAAGAATCCTTTTTCTTATCAGTTCCGAGCCTTCGGTCGGAGCATCCATCTCGCCTTCATAACCGATATTTCCGACCTTGGTGACCGATCTTAAATAATCGGGCGTCGGGAAATCCGGATCATGCTTCACCAGATTCACATAGTCCTTCGCATAGTCGTCGATTTCACGCATCATCCAGTCGGTGCCCGGCCAGCGGTAAGGCTGGTCGTAGGGTCCGGTGACTTCGCCTTCAAATTCAAACTCGCTGCGCTTCACATCTTCTTTGGATGCCCCGGGTACGCCGATCCAGTGAAACTTCGATGAACTCTGCACAATGCCCTGGACTTCGACTTCATTTGCATACAGCAGAAAATGGCGAAGGGAATTCTGATCATCCACCTCTGCGTCCTGGGTGATGATCGTGCGGATTTTTGTATTCTCCATAGACTCGGTCCTTTCCTGTTTCTAAAATAACATCAATGCCGTCGGGAAAAAAGATCCGGCAAAAGCCGGCAGCCGTAGCGCATCCTCGAATCGGTGCTTCTGACCCCGGCAGAGTATATCATACCTTCCAAAGGATTTGAATTCAAGTTGAATTTCAGTAAAAATAACTGAATTTTAACTGAATCGGCCGATTCCTTTCAAATCGGAACCGGCCGAATACTTACGCTTCCAGAAGTTTCCTTAAGCGTTCCTTTGTCAGTGCATCCGCATTTTTCCCGCGAAGCTTTTCGGCGATTTCAGCGCACTCTGCGGCTTTACGGATATTGTCGGTTCCCGGAAGATCCGCGCCGACCGGGAAGGAAAGCTCATGGAACCCGTTCCCGTTTGTATCCTCGTATCGAAGGGTCAGCGTCGCGATCTCATCACTTTCCTTCACAACGGTTTCCTGGTACTTCAGGCCTCCCGTCACCTTCCCTTCCTCCTGAAGCTTCAGTTCATACAGCGCAATGCAATAGCTTCCGGAGCCGAAGGGCTCGGCGATGACCTTGTCATCCCTGAAATCCTCATGGGAAAGCGCGCGGTTTTCGTACCCGATCAGCCGATACGCGCCGACCTTTGCCGGATTGAACTCCACCTGGGCCTTTACATTCTTCGCGATCGGATAGACCAGAGACTCGTAATTTCCGACAATGTTTTTCTCGATATCGCTCTGCTCGTTGACAACAAAGTAGTTTCCGTTTCCGTTTTTCGCGAGCGTTTCAAGCTTATCGTCCTGAAGATTGTAAATGCCGGTTCCGATGGCAGAAAAGTAGGCGCCGCTTTCCTTTTTCTTTTCAATGAATCCCTTCAGGCCGTCCTTATCGGTAATACCGAAATTCAGATCGCCGTCCGTCAGGATAATCACCCGGTTCACGCCGTCCTCGATTTTATTCGTCTCGATGATCTCGTACGCCTTCGAAAGCCCCGCAGAGCCGTAAGTCGCCCCGGAAATATACACATTTTTCACAATCACCTGCAGGATTGTATCAATGTCCTTTTCCTTCTTCAGCTTCAGTCCGTTGATGACGACATGATCCTGGTTCGAATATGTAACAAGGCTGAAAAGGTCTCCGTCGTTCATTCTGCTTAAGACCGCCGCAATCGACATCATCATCTGTTCGGAGCGCGAGCTCATGCTGCCCGATACATCCAGAAGGAAGCAGATGTTCTGGCGGGACGGAAGCGTCCTCTTTCCCTGGATTCCAAGGAACAGAAGCGTCCGTCCGTCGATCGTCTGAAGCTCCTTCGTCACTTCAAACATTTCTTCGCCGGGTGCCTTAAGCTCATAGCTTAAATAGTTCAGAAGCTCTTCCGTTCGGACCATGGAAGCGCGGGTACCTGCGCCCCGGCGGATATTCGAGAGAAGGACCGAAGCCGCTGCCGTATTGTAGGTTGTGCGGAAAGTCGAGGTCGGGGAAACGGCGGTATTCCGGAAACCCTTTTCCTCGATCGTTTCATAGCTGTCTGTACGGATGTCTTCCATGCTGAAGGCGGGGATTTCCGGCATCATTTCAGGCGCTGTGGCAGGCATCGCCCGGCGCTCCGCCATCATCGAAGAAGCAGGCATCGCCATGTTCATTGCAGGCGAAGGCATGGCTGCCCCCGGCGCGGACATCATCGCTTCCGCGGGTTCGAAAGCCCCGTCTTCATAAGCATCCGCCGCGAGTCCCGCTTCTCTTGCCAGGCCCTTTCTCCCGCCGGACGCTTTTGTCTGCCGGAAAAGTCCGCCGAAGAGTCCGCCTCCGGACCGCGGATTCCGTCCGCCGCTCTCCACAGGCTTCATACGGAAGCCGTCCCGTTCCAGTTTATCAGGATCAAAAACATAGTCGCAGAAGAACTCCGAAAAGCTCCTTCCGTCCTCTTTTTTCTTTTTGTCGAAAGCCTCGACAATGTGCGGGAATCCGCCGAGGCGTTTGTCCAGGTCCATCACCGTCAGAAGTACGGACTGGGTTTCTGTATAACCGAGGCCGCAATAGAAGCGATACGCTTCCGATGTCCTGACTTCTTCAGCACTGCTGTAATACCGATGGGTCATAAGCTGTTCCTCCTGTTCGTTTCTATGGAAAGGATTCTACCATAGGCAGCGCTTCTTTTGGTCGCCTCACGGGCGACATTCATATTTTTTCCGTAACGGCAGACCCTTTTGCAGGCCTGCATCAGGCCTCTTAAGTGAACAGCCCGGCTGTTTAGTAACCGCCGCATTCTTCAGAGCAGGATTCCGTATGCCGTCGCCCGTACTCTGTGGTGATGATAGAGTTCCTCGTTCGGGAACATATTGTGCATGTATGCAATGGAAAGCTTTGCCGTCGGGTCAGCCTCAACCCAGATGCCGGAGCCGCCGGTCCAGCCGAAAGCTCCGAGATTTCCGTTATGGCCGTACTTCCTCGTCATCAGCGTACGGAAACCGAGGCCGTAGCCGTAGCCTGCCAGATAGTCATTTGTAAAATCCTGAAGCTGCACTTCTCCGAGCTGGTTTTCATGAAGCATTTCCACGGTTCCAGCGCCAAGGAGCTTCCGTCCCCTGTAGGTTCCGCCGTTTGCCAGCATCTGCATGAACACGGCGAAATCGCTCGCGGACACGAGAAGGTTCGGCCGTGCGCCAACCGGCGAAACCGCCGGATCGATATTGCTGTCATAGCCGTCCGCTGCCGGGAAGAGCTTTCCGTCCTTCTTACCGTAGTTCGTGACGATCTGATCACGGTTTTTGTCTGTAATATAGGTGTCTGTATCCTCAAGCTCCAGCGGTTCGATGATGCGCTCCCGCATCACTTCCCTTAAAGGCTTTCCGGTCCAGGTCTCAACAAGCGCGCCGGTGATTTCCGAGCCGAAGCCGTAAAGCCAGTGCGAGCCGGGCTCAAACATGACCGGAACCTGTGCCATCACGCGCACCTCGTCGCGAAGATTCGGAACGCCCTTCTTCAGAAGCTCCCCGATCTCACGGCTCATAGCCCGGAGGGTCGGCGTCCCGGCATCCTGTACCGGCGCCATACAATACGGAAGTCCGCACATCATCGCCACTGCATTCCGGATCGTAATCGGATGTTCCACCGGAACCACGTCCACCGATCCATCCGGCCGCGTAACATATTTTTGGGTGTTTTTCCATTCCGGAAGGTAGTCGCCGATCGGATCGGAGAAAAGGAACTTTCCCTCCTCATAAAGCATTCCGACGATCGCGTAGGTAAAAAGCTTTGTCGTCGAAGCCTGACGGAACATCGAATGCTTATCGATCGGCTTTTGGGTCTCAATATCTGCGTATCCTGCTGTTCCTTCATAGAGGAACTCGTCTCCCTGCATGATTGAGCAGCTGCAGCCGGGAACGCTCTTATCCGCAAACTCCTGCAGCAGCCGGTCCAGTTTCGTAAAATCTTTCATTGAAATCCTCCGCTTCAGCCGTATCCACGGCTCTTATTCATCAGACTGCACACGCTTCGGTTTCCATCCCCGTAAATTTACCGGGCACTAATCAGCGGAACAAAAGTTCCATGAAATGCTTTGCCGCAAGCCGCCACGGCTCCCACTCGTGGTAGCCCCAGCAGGAATAGAAATGCACCGGGATCCCGCGTTCATTCATCCCTTTAATCGTTTCCTTCAGTTCATCACACATCGGCTGTTCGCCCTCTCCCGCGGAAACAAAGACGAGGTCGAAACGCTCCCGGTATTTTAAAGGATCCTCAAAGACCTCCGTCAGGTCGAAGCCGTCGCCTGCAAGCCGGAAGCCGCCGGAAAAAATACCGACGTTCGCAAAGGTCTCAGGATGACGGAATACGCCGTAATTCGACTGCATCGCCCCCATGGAAAGCCCTGCCATCGCCCGGGCATGGCGGTCCGGAATCGTGCGGAATTTCCGGTCGATCATCGGGATGCAGTCTTCGACAAGGACTTCATCAATATCGCCCATTGCAGGATTACCGGTTCCGTCCGGCCGGAAGGCGTAACCGTCGTTCATGACGATGATCATCTCCCCGATCCTGCCCTCCGCGATCAGATTGTCTGCGATATAGTTGATCTTGCCCTGCCAGAGCCAGCCGACCTCATTCTCGCCGCCGCCGTGCTGGATATACAGCACCGGATAGCGCTTCATCGGTTCCTCGTCATATTTCGGAGGCGTATACACGTAGCAGGCCCTTGTCATCCCGGTCATCGTGCAGGGGTAGGTCAGCATGTGAATCTCGCCGTGGGGCACATCCTGAAGCATCCAGAAGTCATCCTCCGGCGAAGGCATCTCGAAATAGTTGCAGGGCCGGAAGGATCCGAACCCGACCGACGCGAGTGTATTGATCGTCCGGACGCCGTCCACATAGAAATCACAGTAGTGGAAGCCCGGACGAATATCTTCCGCTATACAGCTGAAATATCCGTCGCCGGAAGGCTCCAGTACATATTCTTCCGGCATCGAACCGCCCCAGCCCTTCACTGTCACGGTTTTCGCTTCCGGCGCGAGAAAGTTGAATTCGACTTTCCCGAAATCCAGTACGCGAACGCCCTGCTTCTCCGGAATGTAATGAATGTGCTCAAAGTCCTCAAATACCGGTTTCTTGTTCAGCGGGCTGAAAAACAGCGTCTGCTGGTAAAGTGCCTGATTCTTCAGAATCTCTTCCTTTGTCATGACAAAAACCTCCTGTTTTATTTTTTCATCAGCCTTAAATTTCCATCTCCGCCACCTGAAGTCCTGACCCAGAAACCCGGAGCGTGCCCTTTCCTTCGCCGGTTTTTTTCAGAATGATCAGCGCCCTGCCGTCATGAATATCCGTTGTGCTCTTCGTAAAGCCGCCGGCATGGGAGCTTCTCTGTCCGCCAAACGCAAGAAGCGAAACCGCCTCTCCCTTCAGAGAAACCGTCAGGTCCGGGACAAAAGCATGCACCGCTTCTCCTTCGCGGTTCCGAATGGTAACATTGACATAGCACAGGCCGTCTTTTGCCGCGAACGGGTTTTCTTCCGGCTGAAGATCAATGACTTCACCCGCGCCTTTCGTCTTCAGGCAGTACGTTTCTTTTCCGGTTCCGGTCTCAGATACCGCACAAAGCTCGCCCGGCTCGTAGGGAACCCGATACGTTACGCGCCCCGGCTGCTCCGGATCGGGCGTCCCGTTTCCAAGGAAGCGTCCGTTCAGGAAAAGCTCCAGGCTGTCTCCCGCATAGTAAACCTCGACGTCGCATTCTTCGCCTTCATGTCCCGGGAAATCCCAGCAGTCGATCGCATCCGTCAACACCCAGGGGCCGGTCCGCATTACATTCTGACTCTTCTCTGGCGTCCGGACAGCAATGTACGGCGCTTTTCTGATTCCCAGCGCTATCGCCCGGTAATAGCAACAGGGCTTCGGATCACCGATGACCGTCAGATCCGCGCTCTCATTCATGATGTATGGGAAATTATCCGCTCCGCCGTTTTCCCCGAGATAGGTATGGCTGCACCAGATGAAATCACCGATGATATTGTGATGCTTCTTCATGGCCTCGTAGTGATCGGGAATCCGCTTGGAGTGCGTCTCCGTCCCGAGGATGATCCGGTTCGGATAGTTCACTGCATCTTCCTCGTAGCGTGAGATCATGTAATTATACCCGCTGACGTCAACAGCTGTGTCAATCAGCTCCAGCATCCTTGTGACCGGCGGAATCGAAATGATCTTCCCGACGTCCATGAATCCGTTTGCCATAAACTCATTCACATCAATCCGCTTTTCGGGGTCGATTAAGCCCTCTCCGACTTCCCGGGCGTTCTCCGCAAGAAGCGGTCCCGTGACAAGAAGCGCGTTGACCGCGTTCGTCACAAAGCGTGTCGGATCCAGGCGATGCAGCATTTCCGTGAAACGCATGGTCAGTTCATAGCCCTTGTCCGTCGCAATGTCCATGATTTCATTGCCGGTAGAGTACATCAGCACACTCGGATGATTGTAGTCCACCCGGACCATCATCTCCATCACATCATCGATATCCTTCTCGAAAAACATGGAATAGTCCTGGGTATTTTTCATCTTGCCCCAGATATCCGTCGCTTCATCGAGCACATAGATGCCCAGCTCGTCGCAGGCCCGAAGAAGCGCCTTCGACGCCGGGTTATGCGCACACCGTACTGCGTTGAAGCCATTCTTTTTGTGGGCAAGCATCCGCCGATACTCATAGCTTGCGTAGGTCGCCCCGCCCAGAAGTCCCTGGTCCGCATGGACGCAGCCGCCGAGAAGCTTGATTTCCCGGCCGTTCACCCGAAGTCCGCGCTTCGGATCAAGAGAGATTACCCGAAAACCTGTAAGCGTATCGTCGCTGTCCACCGGATCTTCCCGCTCGCCGCTTAGTGAGACGGACACCTTGTAAAGCGCCGGATGTCGGTCATCCCAGGGAACGATTCCGGGAAGGAAAAGCTGCTTTGTAAGCTCCTGTGTCTTTCCGGCTTCGAGGTGAATGCGCCAGCTGCCGGAGAAAATATCCTTTCCGTCACGCTCCGAAACAGCAATCCGGTACACTCCCTGGAAATTGGTGAGGAGGCGGTTTTGGAACTGAACGGAAACCGAGACCTCTGCGTCCTGCCCGCAGGAAGAAACTCCGGCGGGCTCCGATGCATCCGTCCCCGCAGAAATCCCCTCGCTTTGAGCGCATTCCGACTCCGAAAGCGCCTTTGTCGTCACCTTAAGAGACTCCGGAACAAAACCGGTCATCGGCTCCTTCACGATACTGACATCACGGAACAGTCCGCCGCCCACATAGAAGCGGAACGAATTCTCCGGTACCGTCGCCGTGACCAGGATGCGGTTTTTCGAGCCATAGTGCAGATAGGGCGTCAGATCCACATAGAATTCCGAAAAGGAATATACATGTTTCGCGACACAGGAATCATTGACATAAACCGCTGTGATCTGTGAAGCCCCTTCAAAAAGCAGCTTCGTTATAATATTCCTGTCCTCCGACGGAGCATCGTATTCTTTGTAGTACTTCCAGGTTCCTCCCGGGAGGAATCCCTGCTTTCCTTCGCTCAGGCAGTCCGGATCCTGCTCCTGCAGGAACATCGGATCATGCGGCAGATCGACAATGCGTGCATCCTGCGGGATTGAAGGAATGAGCGCAAATGCATTCGACTCCTTCCAAAAAGTCCAGCTCCGGTTCCATAACTCTTTTTTCATACTTGTGCTCCTTTCGGGGATTTTTCTGCCTTCAAAAGTGCTTCGCTGTTATTCAACCTTAGATCTCGCGAAAAGTAGAACTACATAGCTTTCCGCCGATCTATATGTA
>CAMVNR010000065.1 GCA_947168905.1 uncultured Lachnospiraceae bacterium | reverse complement strand
TGAAAACTCAGGAGCCCCCTCGATAAGGGATTTACCGAGCATCGGCACCAAAAGACCGTAGAACACCAGCGACAAGAGTACCAGCCCGATAATGATTGCTTTCAGCCATCTGGCCAGGTTTTTCTGTGACATAAAACACCTCCATTTCGGTTGATGTACTCCAGTATAGCATTGTCTCTATCGATTGTCAATGCCTATTTATCATTTTACGATAAGCTCAAAAAGAGCTTTACACTTTTTATGCTTCGCGTTATACTAAGAAAAAGGATCTCTAGTATCCTATGCGGCAGAAAAAAGCTTCTTTATTTTTTTAAAAGGAGGTATCACTCATGTCTGAAGAACTCGAAAACAAAGCAGAAGAAATCACTACCGAGTCGGATCTCATACGGGAACTTCTGAAGGCTCAGAAAAAGCAGCTTCGCACAGACCGGATCCGTACGGTCATCGTTATGCTTTTCCTGGCGGGCGTCATCGCGATCGGAGTCTTTATTTTCCACGAATACAAGACCATTGAAGAAACGGTCCGGACGATCCAGGCAAGTGTCGATTCCATTAACACCGACGAAATCAATAAAGCTGTCGTCTCACTGACAGGCGCCGCTAATTCTCTGCAGGAAGTGGACACCACACAGCTGAATAACTCTGTTACCGCCCTCGAAGGCGCTGCCAAAAATCTCGGAGAAATGGACATTGACGAGCTGAACAAAACGGTTTCCGCCCTCGAAGGCGCTGCCAAAAATCTCGGAGAAATGGATATTGATCAGCTGAACGAGCTTGTCGAGTCCCTGAATAAAGTAGCTGAGTCGCTTGAAAAGACAAGTGAAGGAATAAAAAATTTCTTCAGCTTCGGTAAAAGGTAAGCAGGATCTTCTTATGGCTGAAAAAACGATTCTTTCGCTGGATCCATATATCAGAATCCATAACGGCAAGAGCTTCAGCTTCGGCGGCAATCAGATGTGGTTTGCCAAAGACCGGTCCTTTTATGACCGTACACGCCATATGGGCGGATGCGGCCTTGTCGCTGTGTGCGATTTTATGCTCTGGTATTGTCTGAAGAACCGGCTCGTGCCCAAAAACTTCCCGCCCTCTTTCCTGAACGGAGGAGACTGCATGCTGGAAAAAGAGGAATATCTGACCTTCCTCCGCCATGTCAGCACGCACGGATATCCGATCCTGCCGAAGCTCGGGTCCTTCTCCTTTGAGATGGCTGGCTTTGTTAATCATTTCCTGGCTTCGGTCGGTGCAAAGGAGCGAATCCGTTTCCTCTGGCAGAACAATCCGAAAAAAAGGCTCAAACTCGCCGAGGACTCTGTACGCCGCGGTTATCCCTGTATGCTGATCATCGGTCCGCACTTCCTCTCTCCGGGACACCGGGGGGTCAATTTCTACCGTATGAGCCCCGACGGGAAGCTTCATCTGGCCCACAGAGACGTCCACGGGCATTTCGTAATGCTGACCGGCATCTGCCGCTATGACGATCTGAAAAAGCCGGTTCTGTTTGAAATATCTTCCTGGGGTGAAAAATATTACATCAGTTCGGAAGAATATACACAGTATATCAGGAAACGTTCGAGTCCCATTGTCTGCGGAATGTTCACCTTAAGCTAACATTTCCCCCGCCTTCATCCTTAAGAGGCGGGGGATTTCTTTTTGTTTTCAATAAAGCAGCATCTTCTGACCGATAAGCATCCCCCAGATCACTCGGTGCGAAGCGCGGTGACCGGATCGGAACGCGAGGCTTTTTTAGACGGAATCAGTCCTCCAAGCATAGTAAGCCCGGTGGATAGGAGCACCAGGAAAACCGCAGAAGTCACAGGAAGCACCGCACGGATATCCTGTCCTGTCAGATTCCGCAGGATGATATTCGCCGGAATCAGTATAATCTCTGTTACAACTACGCCAAGGATTCCCGCAAGTACGCCGATGATGACCGTTTCCGCATTGAACACCTCGGAGATATTGTGCTTGGATGCACCGATTGCACGAAGAATACCGATTTCCTTCTTCCGTTCCAGCACGCTGATATAGGTAATAACACCGATCATGATAGAGCTCACGATCAGGGAAATCGCGACAAAAGCAATCAGCACATAACTGATGGCATTGACAATATCCGTCACCTGGCTCATCAGGGTTCCGACAAGATCAGTATAGACGATCGTCTTCTCATCCTCTCCTGCTGCTTCCTTTTCCGAATTGTATCTGTCCAGGATTTCCTTAATGGACGCTTTGCTCTCAAAATCCACCGGATAGATACTGATAGAATTGGGTTCATCTTCGGAAACATAGCCGAATTTCTGCAGATTGGAACTGTAATTTGCAGCCTCTACACTCATGAGAGAGCTCATCAGCTCTTTGAGTTCCTCTTCGCTGAAGTTCATACTGACGGCGCTGCTGAAGGCATCTGCGTCAAACGTAAAGGAATCGCCCATCTGGCTCATCAGTTCTTCCATCATTTTCGGCATTTCTTCCGCCATCTTCTCACTGACCTTCGTCATGGCTGAAGTCATAAGAGAAGTGACCTGTCCCGTAAGAGAACCGACAAAACCGCCGACCGTCTGAGAAAGCTGTGCCTGCAGCGCGGAGGTATCAATTGCAGCCTCCGCCGCACTGCGGATAATCGAGCGGGCATTTTCCGTCTCAAGGAAGCCTTCAAAGGACTCCTGCATTCTGGAAAGCATCGGCGCGTTGTTCTCTTCCGCATATTTTTCATAACCTGAAAGAAGCGTTTCGGCAAGCGCCTGCACCTTTTCCGGGGGCACGGTGTTCTCAGCAGCTTTTGCGACAAGAGAAGCCACCGCTTCACGGATCATCTCTGTCCCTGCCTCGGATTCCATGTATTCGCCGATATAATTCCCGGCTTCCTCCGGATCAGTGATTTCATTTTCCAGAAGATACTGCTGGTAACCGGCCAGAAGCTTTCCTGCAAAAGCACGGACTTCTTCTTCCGTAATCGCAGAAGCAGCAAAATCCGCGGCGAGTTCCGTAACGGCCCCCGAGATTGCATCGACTGCTTCCTCTGTCTCCAGATAAGAGGAAAGCGAGTCCGGAAGATCAGACCAGCTGGTAGAGGGATCGGCTTCCGAATAATCCGAGTAAGCGCTTAAGAGCTCTGCAAAGAGGTTCTCCATGCTCTCCCTTGAAATATCGATTTTGACTCCCGACAGCATGGCGGCAATATCCAGATTCGGTACAGACAGCTGAAAATCCTCCTCGGACATCAGATCCGAAAAGTCCATCCCTGAAAATGCGTCAGAAAAATCAAGGTCAAGGCTGTCCGTATCAAAGCTGAAGGCTTCTTTAAAAGCTTCCTCATCAACCGTAAACAGTGAAGCCATATCCAGAGAGGTCCGTTCCGTATCGCCGAAGGCTTTCCCGGTAATTACATCGGTTTCCGGATCCCGCATCTGCGCCTTCACAATTTCGCTTTCTCTTGCCTTCTCGATACAATGATAGGTCAGGCTGGCCGGGTAATTCACACCGTACTGAAGCATTGCCACCGAAGCATCCTCCTTCGGCTGGGCAACTCCGACGATGGTCAGATCTTCTCCGTTTTTGATCAGCTCGTTCATAAAGCGCTGGTCTTCACGTTTGTCCGTGTATACTCTGTACTCGCTGTCAAAGCTGAAGCAGTCGCAGGCGTTGATCAGCTTGAAAGAAAGCCCGATAAAGTCCTCATATTTGTAGCGTCCGGACGACGCTGCGATATCCACGTTCTTCCCGGCAAGAAAATCCGCAATCATCTTGTCCAGTTCGGAAGAATCCTTCATGTTCAGATCATACAGCGCAACGTCGGTTATGCTCCCGTAGGACGAAAGCACCAGTACACACTCGTTATAGTTTTCCGGCCATCGTCCGGCCTTTATATCGTACTGCGACAGGTACAGCTCCTCCGTTTCGGGCATTGCGTGGAAAACATCTGTCGAGCCCATGGAACTGAACATCGACGCTACGCCGCTGGTGGAATAGCTGTAGCCCATGGAGGACATCAGCGTATCGGGGTTGACTTGCCGGTATCCGTCTTCTTTTTCCACATAAATCAGCGGAGTAATGCTGTAGCTGTATTCTACGGCATTGGCATAATCGAGCACATGGCTGTCTCTGCTGTCCAGAAATGCTTTCAGGGAGACGAGGTCGTTGGTGGTCAGCGTGGAAAACAGCGTCGAGACAATCTGCATTTCCCGGACCTCCGGGCGTTCTTCTTCCTCCGTTTCCTTATCATTCTCCGTTTCCGATTTGTTCCCGCGATCCATCAGGCTCGACATATCAAAGCTGAAGCCGGTAATGGTCAGAGGATATTCTTTCAGCGTTTCTTCCTCCACATTTTTGATATAGAGATTGACGCCATTGGAAAGGGCCATGATAAGAGCGATTCCGATAATGCCGATCGATCCGGCGAAGGCGATCAGGATCGTACGGGTAAATTTTGTCCTGAGATTATTGAAGCTCAGCGCAAGCGCTGTGAAGAAGTTCATTCTTGCCCGGCCGAGGTTTCTGTGCACCGCCTGATCCGGAGTCATTTCCGGAGTGAAGGGATCGCTGTCATCCGTAATCCTTCCGTCTTTCAGGCGGACGATACGGGTGGCATATTTTTCCGCAAGCTCCGGGTTATGCGTGACCATCACAACGAGCCGGTCCTCCGCAACTTCCTTCAGAAGATCCATCACCTGCACACTCGTATCGCTGTCAAGGGCACCGGTCGGCTCATCCGCAAGCAGAATATCCGGGTTATTGACAAGGGCCCTGGCGATTGCAACACGCTGCATCTGGCCTCCGGAGAGCTGATTCGGCTTCTTATGCATGTGCTCCTTCAGGCCGACCTTCTCCAGCGCTTCTTTGGCGCGCTCTTTTCTTTCCGCGCCGGAAATGCCGCTGATTGTGAGCGCCAGCTCCACATTGGAAAGAATCGTTTGATGAGGGATCAGGTTATAGCTCTGGAAGACAAAGCCGATGGTGTGGTTGCGGTAGGAGTCCCAGTCCCGGTCCCGGTATTTTCTGGTTGAAACATTATTGATTATCAGATCCCCGGAATCATAGCGGTCAAGGCCTCCGATGATATTCAGAAGCGTCGTTTTTCCGGACCCCGAAGGGCCGAGAATCGCCACGAATTCATTGTCCCGAAGAGCAAGCGACACATGGTCAAGAGCCCTCTGAACAAGCGAGCCGGTTCGGTATTCTTTACTAATGTCGTGTACCTGAAGCATTAATAGGCAATCCCTTCTTCCAGCGTTTTTACAAAGTTTTCAAGTCCTTCTCTGTCTTCTTCCGTAAACCGGGCTTCCACGGGACTGTCGATATCCAGAACGCCGGTGATTTTCCCGTTCTTGTCATGAATCGGGATGACAATCTCTGAGAGGCTCTCGCTGTCGCAGGCGATATGGCCCGGAAAATCATGAACATTTTTGACAAGCTGTGTCCTGTTTTCCAGAACGGCAGTACCGCATACGCCTTTTCCGACCGGAATATGGATGCAGGCTGTTTTTCCCTGAAAAGGTCCCAGAACCAATGTCTTTTCATCCCTCATGAGATAAAAGCCTGCCCAGTTCAGCCTGTCCATTGACATATACAGAAGCGCTGAAGCATTCGAAAGCAAAGGGACATAAAAAGGTTCCTCTTCGATCAGTTCCCGAAGCTGTTTCTGAAGTATCCTGTAGTTTGTGCTGCTCATCATTCATTTACTCCTGTGTTTCAGCCATAAAGGCCTCAATGCCGTTTTCCCTGATCCAGTCTGCTGTCTGCATCGGCACATAGACCGCCTCTTTTCCTGCTGAAGGCCGTGCCTCTGCCCAGGTCTGATACAGTTGAAGGTTGTCAGTAACCCGCTGCTCGTCATGAGATTCGATCTTGTAGCTTGTATCCTCATAGCTGGCGACCATTTCGGAAGTAATACTTCCATCCTCACGCATCTCATAATAAATATCCATGATAAAGCCTGAATCGCCGCCGGTACAGAAAACGCCGCAGAAAGGCGATCCCGGAGAGATAAAGAGTCTGCATTCTCTGAATCCCGCATCACCCCGGTAGAAAAACGCGCCGTCTGTAAATTCATATACATGGACTGTCCGGTCCGTCAGACTTCCGCTTCCGTTTGATATCAAAAGTTCCTGCCCGCCGTCTCCGTTCATATCGTACAGCCCGAAAGTTATTTCCGCATTCCCGGGCTCTGTATAGTATTTTGCTCCGCTTATCAGGTACCGTTCTCCGATAATATAGTCGTAAAGCAGATCAGAAAGCTTACCGCTCGAAGTGTCTGAAAACGAGATCTCAGACCGGAGAAAGCTGATGGCATCGTCGGCCGTCATTCCAAAATCCGCCGCCCCGCTTGCGTCCTTCAGGCCATCTTCAAACAGCCCGGCAGGAAAATACAGAAGGATATTCTCCATCCTGTCCAGTAAGGGCTGTGCGATTCCTTCGTAGCTGTCCGCCCCGCACTCCGTGCCCCGGTAGTAATACCGGACGTCCTGATTCTCCGGGTCCTTTCCGGACTGCCGTGTGACAAGTTCTTCCCGGGAAAGCGTTCCGTCCGCCTGTTCCTCATAATAATACCAGGTTTCGGCCAGGAGATCGCCTTCGCTTTCTGAATACTCGTACAGTCTCCGGTCTCCTTCGATCGTGAAAAAACAGCTGCTCTTTTTCTCACTTTCGGACAAAGAAAGGCGCAAAATTTCCTTCGTTTCGCCGTACTGTACGCTTACTGCGTGAAGCACCGTCTCCGGATTCGTCTGTCCCTCTTCCCCGCTTAATGTGATATACAAAAGCTCCGGAAGCGCGCTCCCGGAAATATCGCAGAGTGCCGTCCCCGGAAAGCTTCCGTCCTCCTGTTCTTCCTGCGTCCATCTGAGGATATTCTCTCTCTCTTCCGTCAGAATTGAAAGGAAGCATCGGTAAGCGGTCTCGGAATCGGTGCTGTCCGGAATCTCCTCGACGGTTTTTTCGGTTTCGGAAGAACCGGTCTCTTCAAAGGAGGCAGCCGTACTGTCAGAAGGAGCCTCTGAAGTCTCTTCTTCGCTTACTGCGGCGCTGCTGTTTGTCTCAGTGCTTTCCTCGGGCGGGTTTACCGGCACCAGACGGGTACAGCCGTACAGCACGAAAGCAGCTGCCAGAATACAGACAGCAAATATATACTGCTTCGCTTTTCTGTCTGTTTGTTTTTTGCAGTTTCTCAACACAGTATCCTAAAAGCCTTTCTATCATTCAACTTTTCGCTTCTTTTTCTCAGCTTTGACAATACAGTATACCACACAAATAACTTTTTAAGCAACCTGCCGGGGATATTTCACAGATAATTCACGGTTAAGGATGAAAGGAAAACAGCATAAAAGACCGCAGGACTTCGCCTGCGGTCTGAACTTAAGTTGATTCAATTGCTTAATAGGTATCGGCAAGCATCGCCCAGATCAGCCTGTGCTCCTCCCAGAGTTCGGCGAACTGATCTATCGGCAGTGGGCAGGGAACGGTTCCGGTTTCCACCGTCACCGATTTCAGACCTTTCTCAATGATACACCAGTTGGAAAAGCCGGCTTCATTGGAATAGCCTGCCAAATACTGTCCGGTCATGTTCGAAATATTCTGTGCGAGCGCCTGGTTCTCTGACCACAGCGGTTCCGGCTGTCCGTACTGCCAGTAGACGAGATCCCCGTAGGAATGATAGCTGATTGCCATTAGGGGATTTGACATGCTGTCGATAATCTGCATCTGCGCCTGCGATTCCTTTTCGGACCCCGGAGCGCTTCCTTTATAGAAGGTGCTTGACGGAGCACTGCGTTCCGTTACGCTTTCCCATCCCGGCGAGTAGTTTCTGTTGATATCCACCCCCAGGGCATTTGCTTTCCAGCGTACCAGGTAAGCTGCATAATCTGAAGTTTCCGCGGTTCCGTTTGCCAGATCCGATTCGAAAATTCTGTACAGGTTTTCACGTAAATCCGCCCTGTTCAGGCCTTCTGCGCCAAGCTGCGAGATCGTGATGCCGTCGGGATTCACCATCGGCTCAACATAAAAGCAGGTATTATCGAACAGATCCCTGAAAGATTTTCCGTTGTAGGTTCCGGTTTCATACTCCGTACAGTAAAAGGCAAGCTGCCGCATGACAAGCTGCGGAGTCATATACTCTCTCGCATGAGTGCCTGCGCAGATATAAATCTGACGGGGCGCATCCGGATTTCCGAAAACCACATACGAAAGGTCGCGTCCGTCCTCCGTCGTGCCGGCCGAGTACAGGCGGACAATTTCCGGATAGGCGGCTGCAAGATAGTGAAGGTCCTCCTGCATCTTTTCGTATGTGTACAGCGTTGTTGCCGTATCGATAATAGCGTCAGGTTCGCGCAGAGAAAGTGAGGATTCTTCCGGCAGACTCTCAGAAGAAGTTTCCTCTGAAGCCTCTGTGGAAGCCGTGTCCTCCGTCTCTATAGCAGACTCCGCCGATTCTGGCTGCGTTTCTGAAGTGCCTTTCTCTTCGGAAGTACTGTCCTCTGTGACAGCCTCTCCTGCAGTTCCGGTTTCTTCGGTGCTTTCCTCCAAGGTCTGCATTTCAGAAGCTGTTTCGGTCCGGCTCTTCTCCGGCTCTTCCGTTTCTTTCCCAGGCCATAAGAAGAACAGTGCAGCGCCTCCGATAATAACGAAAGCCGCCGCTGTTACAGCAGCGTACTTCCATATGCGATTTTTCATACGGATGTCCTCAGGACTGTTCAGTCTTTTTCCCGGAGCGTACAGTGAACCGGGATTCGGTATGATTAATCAGGCGCCGGATATTGGCCTTGTGGCGGAAGATCATAAGAACAGACGAAAGCGCGCACAGGAAGATCACCGTATTGGAGTCCGCACCGGCGATGAAGAGGATAATCGGTGAGACTGCAGCCAGCGTGATGCTTGCAAGCGACATATATTTGATTGTAAAAAGGACAATCAGGAAAATCGCTGTCGCCGCGAGTCCGACCCGCCAGTCAATCATCCAGATCATACCGACATAGACCAGGAAGCCTTTCCCGCCTTTCAGATGGTACCAGATCGGGAAGCAGTGTCCGAGCATCGCAAAAAATCCGGTGAATGCAACGCCAAGCTGATAATGTCCGTAGAATTTTCCGAAAAGCGCTCCGAAGACCGCGCAGAAAGCCACAGATTTCAGGATGTCAAGTGCGAAAACAAACCAGGCGTAACGATTGCCGAAAACCCGGCGGAAATTCGTAAATCCCGGATTGCCGGACCCTTCCTGACGGATATCCCGATGATAAATCAGCTTCGAAAGGATAATCGCAGGATTCACACCGGAAAACAGAAATGCAGTCAGCGCGGCGATAACAAAAAGCAGGGTTTCACTCATTTGTCATTCTCCTCTCTTTCTCTTCTGCTGCCGAGAACAGACTCCTGAGCCGGATCGTCACGGCACCCATGTTCGAGATTTCGTCTATCTTAATCTGAGTATAAATTTTACCGGTCTTTTCCAGTATTTCACGGACTTCGTCTGTCGTGATTGCATCTACGCCGCAGCCGAAGCTGACTAACTGTACCAGGTTAATATTGTCTTTCGACTGCGCAACATATTTCGCGGCAGAATAAAGCCTGGCGTGATAGGTCCATTGGTTGCGGACAACCGTTTCAAAGGGCTCCACTTTATCAGAAAGTGAATCTTCCGTCAGTACAACGGCTCCGAGCCGTGTGATCAGCGTATGAATTCCATGATTGACTTCCGGGTCGACATGATAGGGACGCCCGGCCAGCACGATCATCGGAAGCTTCTTTTCCCGGGCAACAGCCATAAACTGCGCTGCTTTTTCGCGTATTTTACGGAAATAGTCCGCATACGCACGGTAAGCTTCCTCAGTCGCCGCATGGATATCCCTTCCCTTTACCCTGGGGAAATATTTCGGCAGAATCTCTTTCATCCGGGACAGGAATTTCTTCCTGTCGCTCACACTGACAAAATCATCGATGTATACCGTTTCCTGAAGCTTCCTGATGTTCATTCTCAGAACCTGAGGATAGTATGCAACCACCGGACAGTTATAATGATTTACGCCCATATGCTCGTCCGCATTATAGGTCATATCCGGGTAGAAGATCGCATCCGGATGCATTTCAAGAAGCGCCTCAATATGCCCGTGCATCAGCTTCGCCGGATAGCAGGCGGTATCGGACGGGATGGTATGCTGGCCTTTCGTATAAAGCTCTCTTGTAGAGAACGGAGATACCAGAACAGAAAAGCCAAGCCGGTGAAAGAAGGCATACCAGAACGGCAGAAGCTCGTACATATTCAGACCGAAGGGGATTCCGACGGATGGTTTTCCCTCTTCTTTCCTGTCCTGACAGCAGGCTTTCAGGAGTTCGGTTTTATATTCGTAAAGATCGTATTTTTCGGATTTTTCCTTCAGCGCAAGCGGTTTTTCGCAGCGGTTTCCGGCAATGAACCGGCGCCCGCCCGAGAAGGTATTGATGGTCAGCGCGCAGTGATTCGTACATCCCTGACAGGTGGTCGCACGCACCTCATGGACAAAGTTCTGAAGCCCTTCTCTGGAAATCAGTCCGCCGCAGGGGAAACCGGCTTCTTCACGCTGCTTTGCAAACAGCGCGGCACCGTATGCTCCCATGATCGGCGCGTATTTCGGCCGGATCACTTCTTTTCCGAGCTCCTGCTCAAAAGCCCTTAGAACAGCATCCGAAAGGAAGGTTCCGCCCTGTACGACGACGTTATTGCCGAGCTGGTCCGCACTGACGCAGCGAATGACCTTATAGAGCGCGTTTTTCACAACGCTGATGGAAAGGCCCGCGGCGATATCCTCTACCGTCGCACCGTCTTTCTGCGCCTGCTTAACGGAGCTGTTCATGAACACTGTACACCTGGATCCCAGGTCGACAGGATTTTGGGCGTAAAGAGCCAGCTGGGAGAACTCCTCCGCGGTCAGTCCGAGCGCCCCGGCAAAGGTCTGCAGGAAAGAGCCGCAGCCTGACGAACAGGCTTCATTTAAGTACAGACTGTCGATTGCTCCGTTCCGGATGCGGAAACACTTGATATCCTGTCCCCCGATGTCGAGAATAAAGTCGACATCCGGCCGGAAACGCTTCGCAGCTGTATAATGGGCAATCGTTTCAACAATACCGAAATCGACGCTGAACGCGCTTCTTATGATCTCTTCGCCGTAGCCTGTGACGGCGGAGGCACGGATAACGGCATCCGGATACTTCCTGAGGATCCTCTCGAGATAGCCTTTGACAAGCGGCACGGGGTTTCCGTTATTCAGTGTGTAATACGGTTCGAGAATGTTTCCTTCCTCATCCGCAAGCACACATTTTACGGTCGTTGATCCTGCGTCAATGCCAAGGAACAGGTCTCCCTTCGGCTCAGTGACTTCCGTTGTACCAAGAGATGCCTTCTCGTGTCTCTCGCAAAAAGCCCGGTACTCTTCGGAATTCTCGAAGAGCGGATGCATCCTGTTGTAGCTTCCTTTCCCCTGCGCCTCACGGAGTCTGTCGGCAAGCGCCTTCGGCGTCAGTTCTTCGCCGGTCCCGGAATACGCCGCTCCGAGGGATACATAATACAGAGAATTCTCGGGGCATACACCGTGCGTCATGAGCGCGGTATCAAAGCTTGCACGAAGCTCCGACAGGAATGTCAGCGGACCGCCGAGATACAGAATATTGCCGGCAAATTCGCGTCCCTGGGCAAGCCCGGCGATCGTCTGGTTGACAACTGCCAGGAAAATACTTGCCGAAACATCTTCTTTTCTGGCACCCTGGTTCAGAAGCGGCTGGATGTCGGATTTTGCAAAAACGCCGCAGCGCGAAGCGATGGTATAAAGCTTCTCATGCTTTTTGGAAAGCTCATTCATCTCATCCGGAGTAATATTCATCAGCGTCGCCATCTGGTCAATGAATGCGCCGGTTCCGCCGGCACAGGTGCCGTTCATACGCATTTCAAAGCCTCCGGTCAGGAAAAGGATTTTCGCGTCTTCTCCGCCGAGCTCGATGACAACGTCCGTTCCGGGCGCGAGATTTTTCACCGCGATCTGTTCGGCAAAAACCTCCTGCACAAAGGGCAGTCCGGCATGTTCTGCGATACCCATACCGGCAGAGCCCGACAGGGCTACAGAAAAGGTTTCGCCTCTGTATTCTCTGTCAAGCTGCTCGAGTACCGTTCCAAGAGTCTCATTGATCTTGGAATAATGCCTTTCATAGCTTTTGTAAAGGATCTCACCCTCCTCGCTCAGGAGCACACATTTCAGCGTGGTGGATCCGATATCAATTCCGAGTTTTTTCATTCTTTCGCCTTACAATTCACTGGCCATAGCAAGCATCAGCTTGATACGGTTCTCCTGATTTACCTTTGACGCTCCGGCATCGTAGTCCACCGGGAAAATATTTGCATTCGGATACAGCTCGCGAAGCCGCCGGATCGTTCCCTTTCCAACGATATGATTGGGAAGACAGCCGAACGGCTGGGCGCATACAACGCTGTTATAGCCTTTTTCTATCAGCTCACAGACTTCGCCGGGCAGAAGCCAGCCCTCGCCCATCTTGACGCCCGGGTCAACAACCTTCGCGGCAAGAGCCTGCGTCTTTTTGAATTCCGACGGACAGGCAAACTCGGGATAGGGTTTCAGCGCGTTAATCATAATACGCTCCCAGGAAGCCAGTGCTTTCTCGGCAATCACAGCCATCGCCAGCTTCTTCCTCTTTCCGCCGAAATACCTGTAGTCTGTCTTGACATTTGCGAACATGAACTGGAAAAACCCGAGAACACCGGGAACCATGTATTCACAGCCCTGTGATGCGAGGAACTTCTCCAGTCCGTTATTTCCGAAGGAAGAATATTTTACATAAATTTCTCCGACGATGCCCACCTTCGTCAGTTCCTTTTTTTCGCGCGGAATATCATGGAAGTCCTTCACCATCGCCGCAAGGTTCTTTTTCATCGCCGGACCGGTAAGGCCTTTATTCTCCTTAAACTGGCCGACCAGCTCCTTGGTCCATTTCTCTACGACCTTGCGCGTATCGCCCGGATGAATCTCATAGGGTGCCGTCTGGTTTTTAAGAAGAAGCATCATATCCCCGTAGACAAGGGATCGTATGCCGGTAAGGAGCATGAAGGGTGTGATTTTGAATCCGCTGTAGTGCTCGAGTTCGGTGAAGCTCAGGGAAATAACCGGTACATAATCCATGTCGAGCTTATGCAGCGCGCGGCGGAGAAGGCAGAGGTAATTACTCGCTCTGCATCCGCCGCCGGTCTGGAACATAATCAGCGCGCTCTTATGCGGGTCAAAATCCCCGCAGGTGAGCGCATAAATCTGCTGCCCGAGCATACAGATTGCCGGGTAGCAGACATCGTTATGAAGAACTTTGAGCCCGGTGTCAATCACCTTCTGACCTTCATAATGTGCGACAACCAGATTGTAGCCGTACATACGGAAGATCTGCTCCAGAAGTTCCATGTGTGTAGGGAAAATGTCGGGTGCGATAATCGTATAATCCCGCTTCATTTCCGGTGTAAAGTCGACCGGCAAGTTTTTTTCCTCCGTTGATTTTATTGCAGGACCAGCAGGTAGTGATATACCTCCTGTCCGCCGTCGATTTCGCAAAGCTCGGTACGGCGGTGATTCTCCCGCATGTACTTCCGGAATTCCGCCTTTTCAGCATCCGGAGAGTCCTGACCGTAAATGACGATTACGTATTCATAGTTTCCGATATTCAGATGCTCCGCAAGCGCTTCCGCCGTTTCCAGCGGTTCTTTGCAGCTGACGAGCATTTCCTTGTCAATAAAACCGATGTATTCGTTTTCTTTAATGTCCACGCCATTGACGCTGGTGGAGCGGACTGCACGCGTTACGGAACCGGTAATAACCCCCTGCATCGCGTCCTTCATTTCCTCAGCCACTTCTTCCGGATCGCCGGAATCATAGCTGAGCATCGTCAGCGCCGCATATCCGTCGCCGATGGACTTCGACTCGATCACATATACTTTGGAGTCTTCGTACAGTTCAGCTGCCTGACGCGCCGCCATCACGATATTTCCGTTATTCGGCAGCACAAAAATGTTCTCGGCATTCACCTCGCTAAACGCATTCACAAAATCCTCGGTGGAGGGGTTTTTCCCCTGTCCGCCGTCAATAATGATGTCCGCGCCGAGATCCTTTAAGGTTTCCTTAATGCCTTCTCCTGTCGCCACCGTGACAATGCCAAACTGCTTCTTTGGCTTTTCTTCCTCCAGGAAACTGACATGGAAACGATTTTCCACAAAGGCTTCGGTGTGCTGGAGCGTCATGTTTTCGACCTTCATCGTCAGGAATTCGCCGAACTGATGACAGTAGCCGAGCGCCTTTTCGGGTTCGAAGGTGTGCACATGAATCTTGACAACCGTTCCGGTCTGTACCGCAACAATCGACTCTCCGCCCATTTCGGTCAGCGCAGCAATCAGATCGTCAATCTGAAAAGCGCTGATATCGCACTTTGAGCGCGTCAGCTGAAGCAGGCATTCCGTGCAGTAGCCGAACTCCATCACACTGTCTTCGTTGAATTTGCTGGTATCTACCGGATGCGGCGCAGTCATCATGACCGCTTTCTGACTGCCTTCGTCGAGCTTTTCGCCGCGAAGCGTTCTGTACACTCCGTCTGCGATATAGTAAAGGCCTGCTCCGCCGGAATCAATGACACCGGCTTCCTTTAAAACAGCAAGAAGCTCCGGCGTGCGCTGCAGAGACGCATTTGCCTCCCTGAGGCAGTCCGCGCAGAACGATTCCAGCGTGCTCTCATCGGTAATCCGTCCGCAGGCATACTCGATCGATTCACGCGCTACCGTCAGGATGGTTCCCTCGGTCGGCGTGATTACGGATGCATATGCCGAACGTACACCGGAGCGCATCGCTTCGCCGACGGTGCGGATATCCGCCGTTTCGAATCCACGGAAGCCTTCCGCCACGCCCGCGAAGAGCTGTGACAGAATGACCCCGGAATTGCCGCGGGCCGACAGAAGCATTCCGCGGGAAGCTTTTTCCGCCGCCTCTGTCAGGCTCGGCGTCGAATGGCCGTCCAGCGCATTTACGCCGCCGTTGATTGTCAGCATCATATTGTCGCCTGTATCCCCGTCCGGAATCGGAAAGACATTCAGATCATTGACAATGTCAGCGTTGCGGCGCAGATTCTCGGCTCCGCCTTCAAGCAGTTTTTCCAGAAGTTCCCCGTTCAGTTCTTTTGTCCCCATATCGTTTTTTACCCTTTTCCAAAGCTTATCCTACAAATGTAACTTCTTTGCCCCATGCAAACAGTGCCAGAGCATCCGGCCCGAGAGAGGCGCCGATAATCGGTCCGATATATGTGATGTATGTATCTTTGCACGGAATGGATTCCTTCACCATTTTCTCCAGTTCCTGCGCCTCTTCGAGGCAGTCGCCGTGAAGAATATAGATCGTCTGGTTCTCAGCGTCAAGAATGGTCTCCTTCAGAAGGTTCACGATCTCCTGCATGGAAGTCTGACGTCCTTTTGCCTTCTTGAAGCCTACCTGCGCACCGACGCTGTCGGCAATAATAATCGGCTTTACACCGAAAAGATTTCCAAAGAAGGCCTTGGAAGCCGTGATGCGTCCTGCACGCTTCATATAATCCAGCGTGTGAACGGTGCAGTATTCATTGACAAAATTACGGTCGCCCATGACTTTTTCAGCGATTTCTTCGGCGTTTAAGCCCTGGTCGCGGTACTCTGCCGCACGCATTGCCAGGAGCGCTTCTCCGAAGCAGGCGTTTAAGGCGTCAATGCAGAAGATCTTCGCCTCCGGCTCTTTCTCAAGAAGCCGCTTCGCGACGACGGTACCGGTATTCACGGAGCTGGACTGCTTCAGCGCACAGCCGACATAAACCACATCCTTGCCTTCACCAAGGTACTTCGAGAAAGCTTTTTCGAATTCATCTACCGGAACCTGGGTCGTGGTAACACGTCCGCCGTCTCTCATTGT
>CAMVNR010000064.1 GCA_947168905.1 uncultured Lachnospiraceae bacterium | reverse complement strand
ACGGCACGTACGGTGGTGTGAGAGGGGGATTGATTTCCCCCTACTCAATTTTTATCAAAAAGGAGACGGCAGGATGAGCATTCCAAGACCGGAACACCCGAAGCCGCAGTTTCAAAGAGAAAACTGGGTCAACCTGAACGGCACATGGGATTTTGAAATTGACAACGGAAGATCCGGACAGGCCCGGAAGCTGTACGAAGACGAAGCGGAGTATAAGCTCTCCATCAATGTCCCTTTTTGCCCCGAGAGCAAACTTTCTGGACTCGCGCATAAAGACTTTCTCTATGGCGTCTGGTACCGGAGAAAGGTATGCATCGATCCCGAAAAACTGACGGGACTGGTATTTCTCCACATTGGCGCGGCAGACTGGAAGACTTCTGTCTATATCAACGGCCGGCCTGCAGGCAATCATGAAGGCGGTTATGTATCCTTTAAAGTGGATATCACGGATGCCGTTCATCCCGGGGAGAACACCATTGTCATCTGCTGTGAGGATGACGAACGCGACCCGATGATCCCCCGGGGCAAGCAGAGCGAAGAATTTTACTCCCACGGCTGCGATTATACGAGGACGACAGGGATCTGGCAGACGGTCTGGCTTGAATTTGTTCCGAAGACGCATATCGAATCCGTGAAATATTATCCGGATCCGAAACAGGGCGCCGTGCTTGTGGAAGCAGTGCTTCACGGGAAGGGAACTTTTTCTGCCGAGGCATTCTATGATGAACTTCAGGAGGATGGCTTCAAGCTGTCTTCGGACTGCCAGGGGGACGGCTCTTTGGACAGCCGGGATTGCCGCCGCGATTTTGGGAACGCTGTCGGCTTTGCAGCGGCCGAAAATGCCGCCGGGACGATCCGCGTTCTTCTGTCTCTTTCCGAAATCCATCTCTGGGAGCCGGGACACGGAAGGCTGTATGATCTGCTGCTTCGGTTCGGCGAAGACGAGGTGCATTCCTACTTCGGGCTTCGCTCGGTGCGGATGGAGGGATATGCCTTTCTTTTGAACGAAAAGGCCGTTTTCCAGCGCCTTGTCCTCGACCAGGGATTTTATCCGGACGGTGTGTATACCGCGCCTGCGGACGCGGATCTCGCGCGTGATATCGCGCTTTCCATGGCCTGCGGCTTCAACGGGGCGCGCCTTCATCAGAAAACCTTCGAGGAACGCTTCCTGTACCATGCGGACAGGGCGGGATATCTCGTCTGGGGAGAGTACGGGAACTGGGGCCTTGATCACACGCGGCCGGAGGCGGTGTACAGCATCCTTCCGGAATGGCTTGGACAGATGCGGCGCGACTTCAGCCATCCTTCCCTGATCGGCTGGTGTCCATTCAACGAAACCTGGGATGTCGACGGAAGAGCGCAGTATGACCCCTTGATCGGACTGATTTATGATGTTACAAAAGAAGCGGATCCAACGCGGCCCGTCATCGATACAAGCGGAAACTACCACGTCCGGACAGACATTTTCGATGTGCACGACTACGAGCAGGATCCGGAGAAGTTTGCAGAGCATTTCGCGCATCTTGTTCCGGAGGACCGGATCACCGAGCAGTGCATGAGCCGCCAGACCTACGAAAAGGGGCAGCCGCTCTTTGTCAGCGAGTACGGCGGAATCCGCTGGTCCGGCGAACCGGAGTCCGAGAAAGCCTGGGGCTACGGAAACGCGCCGAAAACACCGGAAGAGTACAAAACGCGCTACCGCGCGCTCACAGAAATACTTCTGCAGAATCCGAAGATCATGGGCTTCTGCTACACGCAGCTGACGGATGTCGAGCAGGAGCAGAACGGCGTATATACCTTTGACCGGAAGGAAAAGTTCCCCGCGGAATTCTTCCGGGAAGTCAATACACAGAGGGCTGCAGTCGAACAGTCACAAGGAGGCTGAAATGTATCGGAGTCTTTTTCAGGAAAGCGGGAGATTCTTTAAGGCAAATCTCCACAACCACAGCACTTTCTCCGACGGGAAGGATACACCGGAGGAGATTAAGAAAATATATCGGGCCGGCGGCTATGACATCGTAGCCTTTACGGATCACAACGTCATTGTTCCGCATCCGGAGCTCACGGACGAGCATTTCCTCGCGCTTACGGGCACCGAATATGATTTCAATGCGCCGGACGACGGCCGTCCGTATTCCTTCCGGAAGACTTATCATATGCTGCTTATTGCCCCGGAGGAGAACCCGGAAGCTTACCCCTATGCGAATCCTTCCTATGTCTGGGGCGATGCGAGAAAGCATATTCAACCGTATTATGAAGGAAACGCTCTGCACGACTATTCCATCCGGTCGGTCAATACCATGATTCAGGAGGCTCACGAGATGGGCTTCCTCACCGTATACTGTCACCCGGCCTGGTCGCAGCAGCATTACCCGGATTACTGCGGGTTAAAAGGTGCGGATTATGTCGAGGTTCATAATTCGGGCTGTGTGACGGAAGGGTATCTTCTGGATCACAATGATCATGTTTTCTCGGATCTTTTGTCCCTCGGACAGTTTCCGGCGCCTGCGGCAACCGACGACGGACACCAGATGCTGAATTACTGCGGCGGATGGACCATGGTAAAGGCTGACCGGCTGGATTACAAAACGGTGTTTGACAGCCTGAAGAGGAAGGAGGTCTACGCCTCCTGGGGGCCGGCGATTACGGAGCTTGCATACGACCCGGAAAGGATGCGGCTTCTTGTCGAATCCCCCGATGCAGTGTCGGTATATCTGTCTACCGAGCGCAGGCATGCCGAAGTGATTCACCGTGCGCCGGAGTGGAAGCACGGCTTCTTCGAATTTGATCTCGCGCAGTACATTTCCGATACGCTGGAGTACAGCTCGGACATGACGCCTTATGTCCGCGTAACACTCGCGGATGAGAAGGGAAGAAAAGCCTTTTCAAGGGCTTACCGGGTAAGTGAGCTTCTTAGAGACTGAACTCTACCCCTGCCTGCGGCTGATAAAGACGCACAGCCGAAAGAAAAAGGGCCGCTTTCGCGCTTTTTAAGCCGCAGCGGCCCTTTATTCAGGCCTATGAGTGAGAACCTTAAGGAAATCTTAAGGACTTCGGCGGTTTTTTCTTAACCGGCGGATGAGTATAATATAGACAGAAGAAAAGGTAAGGAGAGGGCAGCATGGTCAATATACTGATCTGTGACGATGAGAAGGATATCGTGAATGCACTGAAAATCTATCTCTCGGATGCGGAATATCATATGATCGAAGCTTCGAACGGAAAGGAAGCCGTGGAGAAGGTCCGGCAGGAAGAGGTGCACCTTGCAATCCTGGACATTATGATGCCTGTCATGGACGGAATTGAGGCGACCGCGAAGATCCGCGAATTTTCGAATATTCCGATCATTCTTCTCACGGCAAAATCCGAAGACAGCGACATTGTCCTCGGACTGAATGTCGGCGCGGATGACTATATCACGAAGCCCTTCAATCCTGTGGAGGTTTCGGCGCGGGTGAAATCCCAGCTTCGGCGCTATTTCATCCTGCGCGGAGGGACCGCGTCGGAAGAAACGCTGTCGGTCGGCGGAATCGAGCTTTCGGACCGGGCGAAAACCGTGACAATCGACGGCGAGCCGGTGAATCTGACGCCGACGGAATTTGAAATCCTGAAGCTTATGATGAAGAACCCAGGAAAAGTCTTTTCTCCGCGTGAAATCTATCAGGAGGTCTGGAAAGAGCCGGCACTCGGGAGCGAGAACACCGTGGCGGTGCATATCCGGCATCTTCGGGAAAAGACGGAAATTGACCCCGCAAATCCCCGCTATATCAAAGTGATGTTCGGGCGCGGCTACTACATTTAAGGAGGAGCTCTTGATGAAACGCTTTCTGTATACCGCTGGCGGAAAAACCACGCTGTTCCTTATCACTGTCTTTTCAGTGATCCTGACTGCGGTCTTTTCGATTGCGGCCGGCGCGATGATCGGGCAGGGCTTTTATACGCAGTCAAAAGCACAGATGACAAACAGGGTCCGGACAGAGCTTCTGGAGGAGTACGGCCGCGAAATCATATACCATAAGCTGGGATTCCATATCGACAGGGAAATTCCGGGCTTTGACTGGCTGCTTTGGGGAGAGGACGGAAAGCTGATCGCCTGGATGGGAGACAGCGCACTGTCCGAAGATACCGGCAGCGACAAAAGTATTGCCGAAAACTGGGAGCTTCATTACAATGTTGCGCGGGATGCGGATGATCGGGGGAGCATCCGAAGCGTAATCGTGTACGATCCGGATGACCCGCCGGTTTTTGAGGATGGAAGCAAAAACTATTCAGTTACGCTTTTCCTTCGTGACGACGCCGAGACTTTCCTTCCCTTCCGCCTGTTCCCGAAGCTGATTGCCGCAGGATACCGCCTCCGCTATATCGTGTATCTTTTGATCCTTCTGTTCCTCCTTACGGGCATTTTCTCTTTTGTCGGACTCATGTGCGTATCGGGCAGACGAAACGGACAGGAGGAGCTTTTTCCGGGACCGCTTCACAAGGTTCCGACGGACCTTTTGCTGCTTCTGACGCTTCTTCCTGCAACCCTTCTTTATATCAGCCTCCTGGAGGAGTTTTCGGGCAGCGGGGCGGCATTCATCATTCCAGCATGCCTGGGCGCTGTTCCTTTGTTTTTGCTGCTTCTTTCGCTGTCTATGAGCATCGCCGTGAGAATAAAGACGCGGACGACAATGAAAAACACGTTGATTTACAGGATTCTGCGGGTTCTTATAAGAGGACTTCGCGCCCTTTTTACCGGGATTTCGTATGTTGTCAGGAACACGCCGCTCATCTGGCGGACAGCCCTTAGCATCGTGCTTTTCAGTGCGCTCGAGCTTTTTATGATCGTGAATTTCGGCGGAAGCCGGACGGATGTGCTGTTCTCGTTCTGGCTTTTTGAGAAGATCCTTCTTGTGCCGCCGGTGATCCTTGCCGCAATTGCGCTTCGGAGGCTCGAAAGGGCAGGACAGGCGCTTGCTTCCGGCAATCTCACAGGAAAAGTGGATACGCGCGGGCTTTTCCTGAACTTCCGGGCGCATGCCGAGAACCTGAACCGCTTAAGCGGAACGATCAGCGAACAGGTTGAGGAGCGCATCAGAAGCGAGCGCATGAAGACAGAGCTGATCACCAATGTCTCGCATGACCTGAAGACGCCGCTGACCTCCATAATCAATTATTCGGACCTGATCGCCAGGGAACCCTGCGATAATCCGAAGATCACGGAGTACGCAGAGGTGCTGACGCGCCATTCCGATAAGCTGCGGCGGCTGATCGAGGACCTGGTGGAGGTCAGTAAAGCCAGTAGCGGAAACCTGGAGGTCAGTCCCGAGCCCTGCGATGCAAATGTATTTCTGTCCCAATCGGCCGGAGAATACGCAGAACGCCTAAAGAATGCGGGATTGACGGCGGTTGTGGAGACGCAGCCTGCTCCCGTGATGATTCTCGCAGATCCGCGGCGGATGTGGCGGGTTTTCGACAACCTGATGAGCAATGTCTGCAAATATGCCCAGTCCGGCACCCGGGTCTATATGGATCTTGCCCTGACGGACACCGGGGTATGCATGATGATCAAGAATATCTCGAGAGAACCCCTGAATCTCAGCCCGGAGGAGCTGACAGAGCGCTTCGTCCGGGGGGATGTGTCACGCAGCACCGACGGGAACGGACTCGGGCTTTCCATCGCAGCAAGCCTCGTCGAGCTTCAGGGCGGCACCTTTCAGATCAGTGTCGATGGGGATCTTTTTAAGGCTTCGCTGTGTTTTCCGCTTCTTCTTCCGGGAGATTCCCGTTAAAACCCTGACAAAGAAGAAAAAAGTCACCAAAAAGTCACAAATCCGCGTTATAATAGCATGTGGTTTGCAGGCTGGGGAAGACCAGCCCGGTAAATCAAGTTCTGGGAGGGTGAAAATGGACGCATTTGATATTGTGAATCTGCTGATTATGCTGGTGTTTGCCCTATGCTGTTTTTACCAGGTGATGTATATACCGATTTCGTGGTGGAAGAAGCCGAAGAAGCATGCGGAAGCGAAGCTTCACCGTTATGCCGTGCTGGTTGCAGCCAGAAATGAAGCCGCGGTAATTGCCAATCTCGTGGAGAGCATCCGTCAGCAGGATTATCCCGCAGATCTGGTGGATATTTATGTTATGGCGGACAACTGTACCGATGATACGGCGAAGATCGCCGAAGAAGCCGGCGCAAAAGTCTATACGCGCTTCAATTACGTGAGCGTCGGAAAGGGCTATGTCATGCATGACCTTCTGGAGAAGCTGAAGGAAGACGGGCTTTTTTCTCAGTACGATGCTTTTCTTGTCTTTGATGCGGACAATGTGCTTCGGGAAAATTATATTTCAGAAATGAATAAGATGTTCTCGGACGGATATCCCGTGGTGACGGGCTACCGGAACTCGAAGAATTTCGGAGATAACTGGCTGACGGCCGGATGCGGGCTGTGGTTCCTCAGAGAATCCAGATATCTGAATTACCCGAGGACCCTCATCGGATCCAGCGCGGCGATCGGGGGAACCGGCTTCGGTTTCCGAAGAGAAGTGCTGGAGCGTTACGGAAGCTGGAATTTCTTTACACTTACCGAGGACCTGGAATTTACTTCCCGGATCATCAGCGACGGTCTTCAGATCGGCTTCTGCCAAGAGGCCGTGCTGTATGACGAGCAGCCTTCGGATTTCAGGCAGTCCTGGCGCCAGCGGCTTCGCTGGTCTCGCGGATACCTTCAGATGCTGAGAAAATACAGTCCCTCACTGGTGAAGGGAATCTTTAACCCGGACAATCCGATGCGCTTTGCCTGCTTCGATATCCTGATGAATACGCTTCCCGCGATAGCGATGGCGGTCATCGGTGTCCTCGTGAACACGGTCCAGATGAGCCTCCTTTTGTATCGGGATGCGCCGCTTTGGGAGCTTGTGCTGCCGCTTCTTAAGGCAGCCGCCTCAGGCTATCTGACTTTGTTTGTGATGGGACTGATTACGACAATCACGGAGTGGAAACAGATCCATACCGGTACCGGGAAAAAGATTCTCTACACCTTCACCTTCCCTCTGTTTATGTTTACATTTATGCCGATCTCCATCCAGTCGATTTTCTGCAGGGTCACCTGGAAGCCGATCCGCCACACGCGCGCTTTGTCACGCGCGGCGGTGGAAGGGCATCGGTAATTCATTGCGGCGGACTTTACTCCACCACCGGGCGTACGATTTCCATTACGGTCGGAACGGGGAGTGTGTGTCCGCCGCTTTCAAGTTCTATAAAGGTCACATCCTCGTCTTCCGACAGCTCCTTCTGCAGGTATCTTAAGCCGAATTTCTCGGGATCGACACGCGCATCGTCAAGCGCCTGGACATAGGTGACCGAGGTTCCGCTCTGAAGACATCCGCGTACGATCGAAGCGTTTCCGAAGCGGCCAAACTTGATCATTTCATAGAGCTCGACATAGGGCAGCAGTACATAGACGACGGGACCGACGTATTTCTGGGAATAGGACTGCAGCATGTTTTCGGAAGCGTTGAAACCTGCGATCAGGACCGCTTTTTCGATCTCCGGATGGAATTCAAGCACGGAACCCGCCGAGTAGGCGCCCCAGCTGTGTCCGACGAGCGTAATATCGGCGTCCGAGAAATAAGGATCGCTTTCAACATAGTTCAGCACCCGGTCAAGATCTTTGATTCCCTGCGGCAGGCCGCCGTTCGCTTTCCCGTCCGACTGTCCGTTTCCGGTTGCGTCATAGGCGAGGACGGCGGTATTGTCAAGGCCTGCGAGTTCTCCCAGGAGGTCAAGATATGCGATATGTCCGTTTCCGATGCCGTGAGAGAAGACAATGAGGTTCTCACATCCCAGGCTTTCACCACCGGTCCGGTCCGCGGCTTCCTTTGTCATATACAGGAAGGCTTTCAGCTTTCCCGCCTGCTTTTCGTCATCCGCGCGTCCGCTTGCCGTTGTGATATCCATCGTGGTGCGCACAAGTCCCTGCGCTTCGAGAAAGCTTTTTTCCTCGGCTTCGTTCTTCTCAATGTCCCGCATTTCGTCGAGGAAGAGGAAGTGGAAGACCATCTCGTAGCCGATCGCGTTGGATACGGGCAGGAAGACCAGGACGACAATCAGGAAAATGATCATGAAGCGCCTTCCGGCGTTTTTCTTTTTGGGCATTTCGTTCTTTTTCATACGTTTACTCCTTTAATGTTCTTTTTTGATACCGCCTGCATGCGGAAGACTCCACCGGAAGCCCGCCGCAAGGATCCGGATTGTCGTGACGGTGACGACACAGACCAGGATCGCCGGCGTCATACCGAAAAAGTGATTGATCGCGCAGCAAAGGACAGCACCGATAATCGAGGCGAGCGCATAGATATGACGGACAAAGATGGACGGAGGGATTCCGGCCAGGACATCGCGAAACACACCGCCTCCGACACCGGTGATTACGCCCAGGAAAATCGTGAAGAACCAGTTTCCACCGTAGCCGGCCTGTATGCCTGCCGATACGCCGACCGCTGTGAACACGCCGAGTCCGGCAGCATCCGCGATGGTCTGCACCAGTTCGTAAAGCGTCTGGTGAATGTGGGGCTTTCTCCTGAAGGAAAAGATAAACACGATGACGGAGAAAACGATGGCAAACAGCGGGTAAATGGGGCGGGTAAACATGGTCGGGGGCAGTACGCCTAAGAAAAGATCCCTGAGTACCCCGCCGCCGCAGGCGGTCACAATCCCCATGATGCAGACACCGAAGATGTCCATATTTTTTTTGGCGGCGACTGTCGCCCCGGAAACGGCAAAGGCAGCCGTTCCGATCAGTTCCAGTACAAGTATCAGTAGATTCATAAGAAAATTGCCTGTAAAATAAATACGGCCCAAGATCCGGAAAAAAGGACCCGAGGCGCCAAAGCGTATATTGCTGTTTTGGTCAACGTGAAGATACTAACATATTCCGCACCGGATTTCAATCCTTTTTATCCGGGGGCAGGCTTCCCGCGTATGAAAATAAGCCCGGATTTGACTTTTTCAAGCTTGTGGTGTATGATTGCCTTATAATTACTGATATACGGAAGAATCCGGCGCTTTTATGTTATTTTGCGCCTTGTTATTTCGGATAAATTGACGGTAAAAGTGACCGAAGGCAGAGTATAATGAACTTACCCCCGGGCGGATAAAAGTATTCCAGCGGGCGATTAAGGACTGTAAGCGGATGATATCGACCTGTAAATAAAAGAAGTTGTGAGATTAATAGATTTATGAAGAAGAACTGGATTACAATTATACTTGTGGTCATCGCGCTCGGCGGCGCGGGTCTTCTTGCATACCCGACCTTTTCCGACTGGTGGAACAGCCTTCACCAGTCCAGGGTAGTCGCGTCCTATACGGACACAGTGTCTAAAATGGATACCAGGGAGAACGACGCGATTCTCGAAAGCGCCGAGAAATATAATGAAATGGTCAGAAAGCGCGGCATCCGCTGGACCATGACCGAAGAAGAGCGCGCCGAGTACGAGAAGGAACTGGATATTACCGGTACCGGAATCATGGGCTATCTGGAGATTCCGTCTCTTAACGTGCTTCTCGCGATTTACCACGGCACCAACGAGAGTGTGCTGCAGATCGCGACGGGACATCTGGAAGGGTCCAGCCTTCCCGTCGGGGGAGAGGGTACGCATGTGATGATCTCCGGCCATACCGGACTTCCGTCGGCGAAGCTCCTCACGGGAATCCGGAGCTTAAAACCCGGAGATACTTGGACAATTACCGTTTTGAACCGGACACTGACGTATGAGATGGACCAGACGCTGATCGTGGAGCCGTATGATCTGTCAAGCCTCCAGATCGAACCGGGAGCGGATTACTGTACATTAATCACCTGCTGGCCGGAGGGGCAGAATACGCACAGGCTTCTGGTGCGCGGACATCGGATAGACACTGAAAAAGAGAGCACAGTCACGGTGACTGCGGACGCGATGCAGATCCGGCCGGTTTATATCGCCCCGTTCATTGCGGCGCCGGTACTATTGCTTCTGATCCTGATCATGCTGATTTCAACGGGACGGCGCCCGAGAAGGAAAAAGGAAAAGGGCGGCCCGGGCCGGGAAGGAAAAACACAGGAAAAGCGGGGAAACGCGGCCTGAAAATGAAAAAGCATAAAAAGAGGACCGGATCCGATCATTCTTCGAATCCGGTCCTCTTTGTGGGCTTAGCTTATGCAGTCGCGTTTTCCTCAAGGAAAGCGTTAACACACTCGACAACTTCATCAACGTCCAGCATATGGACATAGCAGGCCATTTCCAGAGATTCATACTGTGTGGAAGGGCAGCCGATGCAGTGCATTCCCATGGAGACAAGCACATCCCCGACCTCCGGGTTTTCCATCAGAAGATCCGCGATAACGACGTCTTTGGTGATAGCATTCATATAAACAATCCTCCTTTGGATAAGTATTCCAGTGCATTACTATAGCACCTTTTCGCCTGTTTTGCAAGGGAGTTTGATCTTTTCTGTCCGAAAATACGAAATCTTTTTTGAAAAATGACTTTACTAATTTCCCCGACCTGTGGTATGATTACAAAGTTTGATATACCATATCTGTGATCAGGGATAAGGGAGGACATAATTTATGAAGACCGGCTTTGACAATGAAAAGTATATCTCGATGCAGTCCGAACAGATCCGGAAAAGAATCGGCGAGTTCGGCGGAAAACTTTACCTGGAGTTCGGCGGAAAGCTTTTCGACGATACACATGCTTCCCGTGTGCTTCCCGGATTTCAGCCGGATTCGAAACTTCGGATGCTTCTTGCACTGAAGGATCAGGCGGAAATCGTCATTGCGGTCTCCGCAGAAGCGCTCGAATCCGCGAAGCGCCGCGGAGATTCCGGCATCACATATGATCAGGAAGTATTAAGACTGATTGACATGTTCCGCTCGGTCGGACTCTATGTGGGATCGGTCGTCATTACCAGAAACTCCGGAATCCAGCCGGCAGCAGAAGCGCTCAGGACGGTTCTTCAGGAGCACGGCATTCCGGTATTCCGGCATTATTACATCAACGGCTATCCCTCCAATGTCCCGATGATCGTATCCGAGGAGGGCTTCGGAAAAAACGACTATATCGAAACGACGCGGCCGCTTGTCGTTGTGACGGCACCCGGTCCCGGCTCGGGAAAGCTGGCCACCTGCCTGTCCCAGCTGTATCATGAAAACCGGCGCGGAATTCATGCGGGCTATGCCAAATTCGAGACCTTCCCGGTCTGGAACCTTCCCCTGAAGCATCCGGTCAACCTGGCCTACGAGGCGGCGACGGCGGACCTTTCGGATGTCAACATGATCGACCCTTTCCATCTGAACGCTTATCAGAAGGTGACGGTCAATTACAACCGGGATGTCGAATCCTTCCCGATCCTTTCGGCGATTTTCAAGGAAATATACGGAAAATGCCCGTATCAGTCGCCTACGGACATGGGCGTCAACATGGTCGGCTACTGCATCAGCGACGACCTTTCCTGCCAGGAAGCCAGCCGCCAGGAAATTGTGCGGCGCTACTATAAAGCGCTCCTGGAGCGCGCGAGCGACCGGAAAGACCAGGGCCTTCATGAGCGGGAGATCACCAGAATCGAATCGATCATGGATCAGGCGGGAATTACCGCCAACTACAGAAAGCCCGTCATTCCCGCGCAGAAAACCGCGGAAGAGACCGGGGAACCCGCAGCTGCGATCGAAATGCCCGACGGAACCATTCTGACGGGAAAGACGAAGAATATGCTCGGCTGCCTAAGCTCCATGCTGATCAACGCACTGAAATACGTAGCGGGCATCGACGATGCGCTGGAACTCATTCCCAAGAATCTTCTGGATCCGGTGCAGAAGCTGAAAACCTCGTATCTTGGCGCCGAAAATCCGAGACTGCATTCGGATGAGACGCTGATTGCGCTCGCCGTGAACGCTGCGACGGACGAGAACGCCGAGAAAGCGCTTCAGGCGCTGCCGAAACTGAGGGGCTGCGACGCGCATCTGACGGTCATTCCTTCGGAAATCGACATCGAAATGTTCCGCCGGCTGAAGATCAACCTGACCTGCGAGCCGAAATATCAGGGGACAAAGCTGTTCCGTCTGTAAGACAGGAAAGTTTAACTAATATTTCCTTTACAAAACGGAAATGGTTTGCTAAAATATTATAGCGATTACTACGCCACACATTTCAAGGAGGAAATAATATGGCAAGAAAATGGACTTACCTTTTCACCGAAGGAAACGCAACGATGCGCGAGCTTCTCGGCGGAAAGGGCGCTAACCTTGCAGAAATGACGAATATCGGTCTCCCGGTACCGCAGGGTTTCACAATTACAACCGAGGCTTGTACTCAGTATTATGAGGACGGCCGCAAGATCAATGACGAGATCATGGCACAGGTTATGGAATCTGTTGCCGCAATGGAAAAAATCAACGGCAAGAAGTTCGGCGATCTCGAGAACCCGCTTCTTGTTTCTGTTCGTTCCGGTGCACGTGCTTCGATGCCCGGTATGATGGACACAATCCTGAACCTCGGCCTGAATGACGAAGTCGTTGCCGCGATGATCGCCGGCAATCCTGATCCGAAGTTCGAGCGCTTCGTATATGACTCCTACAGAAGATTTATCCAGATGTTCTCCGACGTTGTTATGGAAGTCGGCAAGAAGTACTTTGAGGTGCTGATTGACGCCAAGAAGGAAGAGAAGGGCGTGAAGTTCGATATCGAACTGACGGCTGAGGATCTGAAGGATCTGGCGAACCAGTTCAAGGCAGAGTACAAGAAGCAGCTTGGCTCTGATTTCCCGGCAAACCCGGTTGAACAGCTGAAGCTGGCGATTGAAGCCGTATTCCGTTCCTGGGACAACCCGCGTGCGAACGTTTACCGCCGTGACAATGATATCCCGTATTCCTGGGGTACCGCTGTCAATGTTATGCCGATGGTATTCGGCAACCTGAATGAAGATTCCGGCACCGGTGTTGCGTTCACCCGTGACCCCGCTACCGGCGAGAAGAAGCTGATGGGCGAGTTCCTGATCAACGCTCAGGGCGAAGACGTTGTTGCCGGCGTTCGTACTCCGATGCCCATTACGCAGATGGAACAGGAATTCCCGGAAGCATACGCAGAATTCATCAAGGTCTGCGACATCCTCGAGAATCATTATCATGACATGCAGGATATGGAGTTCACGGTTGAGAACCGCAAGCTCTACATGCTGCAGTGCCGTAACGGCAAGCGTACCGCTCAGGCTGCTCTGAAGATCGCCTGCGATCTTGTTGACGAAGGGCACAAGACCGAAGCGGAAGCAGTTGCCATGATCGACCCCAGAAACCTTGACACCCTTCTGCATCCGCAGTTTGATCAGGCGGCTCTGAAGGCAGCCACCCCGCTCGGCAAGGGCCTCGGTGCTTCTCCCGGCGCTGCCTGCGGTAAGGTTGTATTCAACGCTGACGATGCTGTAGAATGGGCAGAGAGAGGCGAGAAGGTTGTCCTTGTCCGTCTGGAGACCTCTCCGGAAGATATCACCGGCATGAAGGCCGCTCAGGGTATCCTGACCGTTCGCGGCGGCATGACCTCCCACGCAGCGGTTGTTGCCCGCGGCATGGGCGAGTGCTGCGTATCCGGTTGCGGCGACATCAAGATGGATGAAGAAAACAAGAAGTTCACCCTGGCCGGCGTAGAATTCCATGAAGGCGACGCGATTTCGATCGACGGCACCACCGGCAATATTTATCAGGGCATCATCCCGACCGTTGACGCTCAGATCGCCGGCGAATTCGGACGCATCATGGGCTGGGCCGACAAGTACCGCAAGCTCAGCGTCCGCACCAATGCGGATACCCCGCGCGATGCGAAGAAGGCACGTGAACTCGGTGCAGAAGGCATCGGCCTCTGCCGTACGGAGCATATGTTCTTTGATCCGGTACGTATCGCAGCGTTCCGTGAGATGATCTGCTCCGACACCGTTGAAGAGCGCGAAGCTGCACTGGCGAAGATTCTTCCCTACCAGCAGCAGGATTTCGAAGAGCTTTACGAAGCAATGGAAGGCTGCCCGGTTACGATCCGTTTCCTGGATCCGCCGCTTCATGAGTTCGTTCCCACGACCGAAGAGGAAATCGCCCAGCTTGCAGAAGCTCAGGGCAAGACCGTTGAGGAGATCAAGAACATCATCTCCGGTCTGCATGAGTTCAACCCGATGATGGGACACCGCGGCTGCCGTCTTGCAGTCACCTTCCCTGAAATCGCCGTGATGCAGACCCGTGCGGTCATCCGTGCAGCGATCAACGTGATGAAGAAGCATCCTGACTGGAATGTGGTTCCGGAAATCATGATCCCGCTTGTCGGCGAACGGAAAGAGCTGAAGTACGTCAAGAACTTCGTTGCAAAGACCGCTGATGAAGAGATCGCGAATGCCGGTATCGACATGCATTACAAGGTCGGCACCATGATCGAGATCCCGAGAGCCGCTCTTACGGCTGACGAGATTGCGAAGGAAGCAGAGTTCTTCTCCTTCGGTACAAACGACCTGACTCAGATGACCTTCGGCTTCAGCCGTGACGACGCAGGCAAGTTCCTCGGCGCTTACTACGATGCCAAGATCTATGAGAACGATCCGTTTGCGAAGCTTGACCAGGTCGGCGTAGGCAAGCTTGTCAAGATGGCTGCGACCCTTGGCCGCGAGACCCGTCCCGACATCAAGCTCGGCATCTGCGGCGAGCACGGCGGCGATCCGTCTACTGTTGAGTTCTGCCACAAGGTCGGCCTGAACTACGTTTCCTGCTCACCCTTCCGTGTACCGATCGCCCGTCTTGCAGCAGCACAGGCAGCGATTAAAGAAATGTGAACAGGCGTAAAAGCCAGTAAATAAGCGGGCTTGAGTGCATTTTCGTGAGTGACTGAAAGTCGCTTCGGGATAGGGCATTTAAGAAATAGTGATTAGTGCAGAAAACCCATTGTTTATGCGGGTTTCAGCGCTTTTTACCCCCGAAAATCCATCTGCTCCGGTTTCTATGACAAAAAGTAGAAGCCGGAGCTTTTTCATGAGTATACCTTCTTCTTCAGCTTACGTCTATTCTGTGAAACAGATACTTTTTTATCTTCGCACATCGATTTAGTCTTGTCTACATTTGAAAAAATCCCTGTTTACCTTTAAGATCCAGATATCTTTGAAAGGATATCAGACCTGCCGTAATTAAGAGGTGGTTTTGGCCGGGTCTTATGCTCCCGTTTTTTATTTGGAGACGTATGAAAGGATGTACAATATGGAGAACAAACAAAACTATCTAGCAGAAGAAAGGCTTTCAAAGCTGATGAGACAGTATTCATTGCCCTTCTGATTGTAGAATTCATGCCGGGAGTGCTGATCGGTATTTTCGGAGCGTCGAATGAAAGCGTTTACTATACAGAGTTTGCGGTGAGCGCGTTCAGAATCCAAGGAAGTAAGATGCGTAAAAGAAACTGCAGCCTGCCTCTCAGGCTGACGAAAAAGGAAATGGAAGATTTAAGAACGAAGGCGGAGCGGGCGGGAGTGAATATACAGACTTATTTCTTATGGATGCTATATAATCATCCGATCAAAGAAGCACCGCCGATCGAGTATAAGGAGGTGCTGAAGAATCTTCGCCAGATCAATAACAACCTGAATCAGATTGCTGTGAAGGCGAATTCGATGAATTTTATCGATACATCTGCCTACTGGAAAAATGTTGAGGACTTGCAGAGAACTGTCGGGAAAATGATGGAGGAGATGTACTGCTTTTAGTATTTCCACTTGAATTATAGGAGTGGCGCGGGAAAACTACATGAGCTTGCTCGCGTAGATGAAAGCGCCTTTCCTTATTGAAAACAGGTAGAACAAATGTTCGCTTTCCTCTTGAACTTTCGCGAGATTTGTAGTATAATATCTATCATAGTGCGAGCTGAGAAATCAGCATAGCTGATTTCCCCTTGCGAGCGGATTATCA
>CAMVNR010000063.1 GCA_947168905.1 uncultured Lachnospiraceae bacterium | reverse complement strand
GCACCGCCCGGAAGGTCGCGCAGGAAGGTGACGGAAAAGCGGTTCTTCTTTTCAAACTGCTCCAGAATATAGGGCAGGGACATCTCCACCTGCAGGCGTTCCCGATCTTCGGGAGCGACCATGGTATTGACGTATTCCGTCTTGGTATCGGTATAACGGGCGTGGCTTAAGGCGTTTTTGATGGCGGTCGTATGGATCGTATCCTGGTCGGAGTGGTAGAGTGTACAGGATTCGGTCTCAACGTCACTGATGAGCCAGACCGTATTATAGTTGTTGGTGAGGGTAGCGATTACGGCGTCCCGTACCTGTTCGCTGTGCTCTCTTTTCTGACGCTTTTCCGTGATGTCCGAAATAAAGACATAGTAAATACTGCCGAATTTTTTCGTATCAGCATAGTGCCCGTAATCGTCCACCCAGCGGACCGCACCGTCTTTTCGGACAATCCGGTATTCCACATAATCCATTTTATGCTTATGCCATTGGATCTGCTTCTCGATCGAGTCCATAACGGAAGGATAATCGTCGGGGTGAAGCATTCCCTGAAAAGTCCAGCCGGTGAACTCTTTGAAATCCTCAAGATCATCGCAGCCGAATAGCCTGAAGCAGGCTTCATTGGCATACAGCAGTTCTCCGGGTGTTTCTGCCTTGCAGATAAAAAAGCCGCCAGGCATCTGGCTGCCGATTTCCGCCACAAAGGGCAGTGTCTGTTCTGTTAATTCGAAGCTCGGCTCGTACATGCTGTTAATTCTCCTTCATTGTCTGCAGCTACCGAAAAAACCCGGATTTATGCATTTGTTTCAAAGCGTATGAAGTCTTTTTTAAGACACCGAGATCATATCATAAAAACGCTTCATATTCAAGAAAAACAGCGGGAATCCGGCATTTTTTCCGGGCACGCGCGAAAAGGACGGAGCCTTGCGTAAAACAGAAAAAGAAGCTTTGGATACAGTTGTTTTACTTGACGTTCGAGCGGTACTTTGGTACAATATACAAACATGGGTTTCCCACGTTGATTAACACACAGGAGAAAAAAACGATGCTTGACATTAAACTTGTCAGAGAAAATCCGGAACTGGTCCGAGAAAATATCAGAAAAAAATTCCAGGACGCCAAGCTTCCTCTGGTAGATGAGGTTTTGGAACTGGACAAAAGAAACCGCGAGATCAAGAGCGAGGTTGAAGCCCTGCGCGCAGCGAGAAACAAGGCTTCCAAAACGATTGGTGCTCTGATGGCGAAGGGACAGCGCGATGAAGCCGAGAAGGTCAAGGCTGAAATTGCGAAGGACGGCTCCCGTATCGACGAACTGTCGGCGGAGGAAAAGCAGGTCGAAGCGGATCTTCTTCAGAAAATGATGGTTATTCCGCAGATTATTGATCCTTCGGTGCCGATCGGTCCGGATGACAGCTGCAACGTGGAAGTCGAGCGTTTTGGCGAACCGGTCGTCCCGGACTTTGAAATACCGTATCATACCCAGATTATGGAGACTTTTGACGGTATTGACCTGGATGCCGCAGGCCGTGTGGCCGGCAACGGCTTCTACTATCTCATGGGAGATATCGCCCGTCTGCATTCGGCAGTCATTTCGTATGCGCGCGACTTCATGATCGACCGCGGCTTTACCTACTGCGTACCTCCGTTTATGATCCGCTCGAATGTTGTGACCGGGGTCATGAGCTTCGCCGAGATGGATGCCATGATGTATAAGATTGAGGGTGAAGATCTGTACCTGATCGGGACCTCGGAGCACTCCATGATCGGTAAATTCATCGACCAGCTGATTCCGGAGGAGAAGCTTCCTTACACGCTGACGTCCTATTCTCCGTGCTTCCGCAAGGAAAAAGGCGCGCACGGCATCGAAGAGCGCGGTGTTTACAGGATCCATCAGTTTGAGAAACAGGAGATGATCGTTATCTGCCGTCCAGAGGACAGCCCTTACTGGTATGACAAGCTCTGGCAGAATACCGTCGATCTGTTCCGCAGCATGGATATCCCGGTCCGCACCCTGGAGTGCTGTTCCGGTGATCTCGCGGATCTGAAGGTAAAATCCGTAGACGTAGAGGCCTGGTCTCCCCGTCAGAAGAAATACTTTGAAGTCGGGTCCTGTTCAAACCTCGGTGACGCGCAGGCGCGCCGCTTAAGAATCCGTGTGAACGGCCAGGACGGAAAGAAGTATCTTGCGCATACGCTGAATAATACGGTTGTTGCTCCGCCGAGAATGCTGATCGCATTCCTTGAAAATAATCTTCGCGCGGACGGAACCGTGGCGATTCCGGAAGTTCTTCGTCCCTACATGGGCGGGATGACAGAACTCGTTCCGAAAAAATAAGAAGGACAGAAAATGCATGAATTCCTGCGTTCGATCGGGTTCAAGTCCCTTCGGACTAAGAAACAACTGAATGAACTGACTGAATGGGTGCGGGAAAAACCGGATCATCTGAGCGTGGTGTCCTTAAACCACGAGTCCAATCTGGCTGTGGCCGAGCGGGAAATCGCCGGCCACGCCGGGATTTCCGTTGTCGGAGAAATTGACGAGCACGGCGTACTGGTGCCGGAATACTATTTCCCCTGGCTTTCCTCAACCTTTATCTCTTCTGACGCGCATATAAGCTATGAAAAACAGGCGGCGAAGGAGAGCTATATCGGTATGTGCGAGGACTACCGCATGGGGATGGCTCTGATTTTCACGATCCGAAACCTTGTGGACGTTGTGCGGAATGAAGGGGCCGGAAATCTCGGAACACCCTTTACCGAAGTAGCGCTTTCCATGCTCTGCTCTGACGGCATGGTGCTTCTGCCGATTTACGAAACGGAGAAAGTGCTGGATACCAGAAACGGTGGGACCGAACTGGAGCGCAGGCTTTTAAACGATGCTTCGCAGGGAGATCCGGATGCGCTGGACAAGCTGACGCGCCAGGAAATGATGCGCTACAAAAATGTCATGGATCATATCTACGACACGGATATCTACACGATGGTCAATTCTTTCTTCATGCCGCACGGCATGGAGTCTGACAGGTACTATGTGCTGGGGGACATCGAGGCAGTTCAGCTTTTTGAAAATGCCTTTACCAGGGAACACTATTACCGGATGAAGGTTCGTTCCAACGGGATGGAGTTCGTACTGGCGGTCAATACCGCGGATCTTCTCGGCGTTCCGGCGCCCGGTTACCGGATCAAATGTCACGGGTGGCTTCTCGGAGATCTGAAAAAGCATACTTGACGTGATGTCCGGCTTGGTGTAAAATAATACCGACCCTAAGCCGGACAGTTGTCAGATAATTTAAGCGTTTGTAGCTCAGTTGGATAGAGCGGCCGCCTCCTAAGCGGCAGGTCGAGTGTTCGAGTCACTTCAAGCGCACATTTTTTCAAAGAGGCCGAAAACCATGCGCTTTATGCGGGGTTGCGGCCTCTTTGATTAAGAAGAAGGATGATGGGGGATCTGTTGAATGAAACTTGTAAAGCAAGGGAGCCTCGGCGCAAGTCTTTGCGATGCAGATGTGAAGCTGTCCGTCCCGGGAGCGTTCCGGATGGTCGAAGACCTTGTTACGGAAATGATGGGGGAGCTTCATATTGACGGCGTGACCTGTATGCGGGAATACGGCGCGATGTGGGTTTTTGTCAGAAACCACATGGAACTGAAGAAAGACCTGTATTGGAGAGAAAAATATAGTGCGGAGTGCTATATCAGCTCCTTCAGCCTTCTGAAGCTCTATATCGATACGGTCCTGAAAAACGCGGCGGGTGAGATCATACTGTTTTCGCGGCTGGAGCTGTGTGCCGTAGATCTTCGGACGATGAAGATCAGAAAGTGCGAGACCGTAGGCGTCGGGCCGGATACGCCGCCCGAAACACCAGAGTGCGACTGCGCGTTCAGCCGGGAAAGGTACGCGCGAGAGACGCTTCTTGAAACGCTGAAGGTCCGGTCTTCGGATATTGACTACTGTCACCACACGAATAATATCTCCTATGTTCAGTATCTCGTCAATCAGCAGAGTGTCGGCTTTATGCTGAAGCATCCCGTACGGATGATGGAAGTGCAGTATGCCGGACAAACCCATGAAGGAGACACCCTTACGGTCTGGTCCTGCGGGAAAGCCGTATCCTGTGAAGGCGCAGAACTGTATACGATTATGCAGGGAGAGAAGCCTGCGGTGAACTTTATCGTTCTGCAGCAGGACGAAGAAAAGAATCAGCCGGAATAAGGGCGAACAGGAAGGATTCAATGAAAAAGGAAGTGAAGCCGCTTCTGTCTCTGGTCATTCTTGCGGCCGCGGTCGGAATGTGCATTTTCGGTGCGGTAAACGGAGAAATGCGGGAGGTTTTCATGAAAGCGGCAAGAATATGTATGGAGTGTATCGGCCTTGGCTAAGCGTTTTCGGAAAATAGTACAGGCCGGGTGGGGAATACTCACAAACGCGTATGTCAGGGGATTTCTGCCCGGAGGCCCGGCAATCTACGAAGGAGTGCTGAAGCATTTCTGCGTGCCCGGAATGAACTGCTATTCCTGCCCGGGCGCTGTTTTCGCCTGCCCGATCGGTGCGCTGCAGGCGGCTTTTTCGGGAAAGCACAGGAAGTTTCCGTTCTATGTTCTTGGCTATCTGACCGCGGTGGGCGTGCTCGCGGGGCGCTTTATCTGCGGCTGGCTCTGCCTGTTCGGACTGATCCAGGAACTCCTCTATAAAATACCGACGCCCAAAATCCATTTGCCAAAAACGCCGGACCGTCCGCTTCGAAAGCTGAAATATCTGGTGCTTCTGGTGCTTGTCGTCGGACTGCCGTTGTTTTACAGAAACCGCCTCGGTGTCGGGGATCCGTTCTTCTGCAAATATCTGTGTCCTGTCGGAACCCTGGAGGGAGGTATCCCGCTGGTGCTTCTGAACGAGGCGCTGCGGCCGTCACTTAGCTGGCTGTTCGGATGGAAGATGGCCGTCCTTGTCCTGTGCATCGCCGCTTCCATTTTCATTTACCGGCCGTTCTGCAAATATATCTGCCCGCTTGGCGCGTTTTATTCCCTCTTTCAGCGGATCAGTATCGTTCGGATGAGGGTGGATCAGGCTGCATGCATCGGATGCGGGACCTGCGAAAAGGTCTGCCCGATGTCTGTAAGTCCGGTGAAGAATCCGAACAGCGCCGAGTGCATCCGCTGCACGGAGTGCGTAAAAGCCTGTCCGGCGCATGCGCTCTCCTTCGGGATCGGCGGGGAAGGACTGAAACTAAAGAACAACAAAGGAATTCAAGGAAAATGAAGAAAAAACTGATTCGCATTCTGTCTGTCTCAGCGATTATGCTGCTCTTTATCGCGTGTACTTCCAGTGTAGAGCCGAAGAAGGAGAACGCCGGGGAATCCTCAGGCGTAAAGGCGTCCTCCGGAACCGCAGCATCTGAAGATCTGTCCTCCGGAACCGCAGCATCGGAAGATCCGTCATCCGAAGCCCAGGATTCTGAAGATCCGGCAGAGGAAGACGCATCCGAAGAAAACATTTTACAGGACAATACCGACGAGGACGTGCTCAGCTTCGAGACGGCGGATCTTGACGGAAATGTCATCCTTTCAGAAGACCTGTTCAAGGAAAACCGCCTTACCATGATCAACCTGTGGGGCACATACTGCGGTCCGTGCATCAACGAAATGCCCGGACTTGAAGAACTGAACGAACGTCTGAAAGAAAAAGAGTGTGCGATTGTCGGCCTCGTGATTGATGTCGAAGGTCCTGAGGACAAAGCACTTCTTGACGAGGCGAAAGACATCCTTGCCGATACCGGGGTGAGCTATCTGAACCTGTTTCCTTGGGACGGCTGGTACAGGGACCTGCCGGCGCAGTTTATTCCGACCAGCTATTTTGTCGACAGGGAAGGACATATCGTCGGAAAAGCGGCGGTCGGCGCCAGGGCCGCAGACGAATACGAGAAGCTGATCGACGCGCTTCTCGAATCCGAGTGAACCACCTGAAAGCGGCTTCAGGCCTTGTGACCTCCGATCTGCCGGTTCCTTTCCATCTGGGTTGCGCCGGGCAGCAGATTAAAGCCCTTCACAATCGCGTTTTTGCCATATTTTCGGCGGACCTCAAGCATGGCGCAAGTGAGTCTGTGCTCCCGGTCAAGCGCGTCGTAATCGGCAAATAAATCCATCTGGAAGGAACTGGTATCGCTTACCGTCCCCGAAGCAGCGATGCCGAGGCGGCGGTAGAGGAGCCGATGGTCGGTCTTTTCATCGAAAGCCTTCAGAAGCGCCGGCGCGATTAAAGAGAGCGCGTTCGTCCGGCTGTTCAGCCGTACGTTTCCGCCGCTGTGCTTCGGATGCAGCCTGCCGTAAAAGTCAATCGCAATCGGCCCGTCATAGGCGGGACAATGCTCAAGGGACTTATAGTCGTAGGAGACGTACCAGGAAAAACCGGAGGATACGAGCTTTTTTACGGTCATGTCCGCGGTAAGCGAATCAATCATTTCGAGAAAAACATTTCTGGCTTCCTCATACAGGTACGGCCGGGGCAGAACCTGTCCGCTGGACAGGCTGCTGCGTTCGGAGCGGTAATTTTTGATATCGCGCATGGTCACCGGTTCCTCGCCCCAGGCATGATCAATCAGAATTTCCGCGTCAATCCCGAAGACCTTATAGAAAAATTCTTCATTGAAGACAGATTTCTCCGCGATTTCACCCATGGTAAAGAGGGCGGCCTTCTCCAGCCGCCGTGCCTTCCCCCGGCCGATCTGCCAGAAATCGGTAAGCGGGCGATGGTCCCAGAGCAGATATTTGTAGCTGTCCGGATTCAGCTCGGCGATGCGTACGCCGTAGCGGTCCGGACGCTGTTTTTTTGCCACGATATCCATGGCGACTTTGGACAGATACAGATTGGTTCCGATGCCGACCGTGGCAGTAATCCCGGTGTTTTTCAGAATATCGCGGATGATCGTCATGGCCATGACGTGCGCCGGATGAAGATTCTGCCGAAGCGCCTCCTGCCGGTAGAGCCCGAGGTAGGGCGTACAGTCGATAAAATTTTCATCGATGCTGTAAACGTGGATATCATCGTGAGATACATACTTCAGGCAGATGGCATAAATCAGCGCGGAGATCCGCTCGTATTCCGCCATTCTGGGCGATGCGATGTAATAGTAAACCCGTGTTTTATGGGAGACTTCATACTGACGGATGGCCTGCTTGGCTTCAAAGAGGCGTGGGCGGGCGGGAACACCGATGGATTTCAGCGCCGGGGAGACCGCGAGACAGATGGTCTGGTCGGAGCGCGTGGAATCAGCGACCAGAAGATTCGCCTTTAAGGGATCCAGACCGCGCGCGACACACTCGACAGAGGCATAGAAGCTTTTCATATCGATCGCAATATATGCCTGATTCCGTTCAGTCATCTAAAAAAAGCCTCCCTTCCTTCAAACGAATCGAACATACATTCGACTTTTGCTTTATCATAATATGCATGAACCGGTTTGTCAAGTTTTTTTGTGAAAGAAAACGAGGCTTTTGGCCTTACTTCGCCGGAGGGTACTTGACCTTCGGGGAAGCATGAGATAAACTATAGGAACCCCGGATAATGAGCAGAGAGGATATATCCGGGACGGCAAAGGAGATTTTGAATGCATCTGAATGAGCTGAAGGCGGGTCAGTCCGCATTGATTCAGACCGTTGGCGGAGAGGGAGCCCTCCGGCAGCATTTTCTTGATATGGGCGTGATTCCCGGCGCAAAAATCACCCTCGTGCAGTTTGCGCCGCTCGGAGATCCGATCGAATTCAGGCTTCACGGTTATGAGCTGACCTTAAGACTTGATGATGCCGGAAAAATAGAAGTGGCGCTGTCGGGGGAAACGGAGGAACAGGAAGACAGGCAGACGAGAAGGACGAAGGAGCACCCCGGTCTCGGAGAAGGAGGCAAATTTCATCCGAAAGGGAGCAAAACACCGCTTCCCGAGGGAACAACGCTGACCTTTGCCCTGATCGGAAACCAGAACAGCGGCAAGACGACCCTGTTTAATCAGCTGACCGGCTCGAGTCAGCATGTCGGGAATTTCCCCGGCGTCACCGTGGACCGGAAGGACGGCGTGATCCACGGCTACAGCAATACGCTGGTTACCGACCTTCCGGGAATCTATTCCATGTCCCCCTACTCCAGTGAGGAGCTTGTATCCAGAAATTTTGTGCTGGACGAAAAACCGTCCGCAATTATCAATATCGTCGACGCCACCAATATAGAGCGAAACCTCTATCTGACAATGCAGCTTCTGGAAATGAACATTCCGATGGTTGTCGCTCTGAATATGATGGATGAACTCAAAGGAAACGGCGGAACGGTTGACGTCAACGCCATGGAAGAGATGCTCGGCGTTCCGGTGATTCCGATCTGCGCCTCGAAAAATGAAGGCGTCGACGAGCTGGTGCGCCATGCGGTGCATATCGCCAAATACCAGGAGAAACCCCTCCGGCAGGATTTCTGCGGCGCCGAAGATCACGGCGGGGCCGTTCACCGCGCCCTGCATGCGATCATTCATCTGATCGCCGATCATGCGGAGCGCGCGGATCTTCCCGTGCGGTTTGCCTCCTCAAAACTGATCGAGGGCGACAGCCTGATTTCGGAAAAGCTGGAACTGGACGAGAACGAAAAGGAAATGCTGGAGCATATCGTGCTCCAGATGGAGAAGGAACGCGGAATGGACCGCAGCGCCGCGATGGCGGACATGCGCTTTGAATATATCGGAAAAGTCAGCAGAAACTGCGTCATCAAGCCGCACGAAAGCCGGGAGCACATAAGAAGCCGTAAGGCCGACCGCATTCTGACCGGCAAGTATACGGCCATTCCGATGTTCATTGCGATCATGGGAACGATCTTCTTCCTGACCTTTTTCCTGGTCGGACCCTTCCTGCAGGACCTGCTTGCAAAAGGAATCGGGGCACTCGGCGCCTTGTGCGGGCGTGCGATGGAAGCGGGACATGTCAATGCGGCGATTCAGAGCCTGGTGCTGGAGGGAATCTTCGAGGGCGTCGGAAGCGTACTCAGCTTCCTGCCGCTGATCATCATTCTGTTTTTCTTCCTGTCACTCCTCGAAGACAGCGGATACATTGCGCGCGTAGCTTTCGTCATGGATAAAATCCTGAGGAAGATCGGTCTCTCCGGCAGAAGCATTGTCCCGATGCTGATCGGCTTCGGCTGTACGGTGCCTGCCGTGATGTCCACCAGGACGCTTCCGAGCGACCGGGACCGCCGGATGACGATCCTTTTGACGCCTTTTATGTCCTGCACGGCCAAGCTTCCGATTTACAGCTTCTTTGTCAGCGTGTTTTTTCCGAAATACAGCTGGCTCATCATTACCGGACTGTATTTTCTGGGAATACTCACCGGGATTCTGGTGGCGTTCATTTATAAGAAAACACTGTTCAGGGGCGAAGCGGTTCCCTTTGTCATGGAGCTTCCGAATTACCGTCTTCCGAACCCGAAGAATGTCCTGCAGCTTCTGTGGGAAAAGGCGAAGGATTTTGTTCAGCGCGCATTCACCATTATCCTGATCGCGACGATCGTGGTATGGTTCCTTCAGAAATTCGATTTCCGCCTGAATTTCGTCGAGAATTCCGGAAACAGCATCCTGGCGGCGGTCGGCGGCTTTATCGCGCCTGTATTCAGGCCGGCAGGACTCGGAGACTGGCGCATCGTCACGTCGCTTATCAGCGGTTTTATGGCCAAGGAAAGCGTCGTATCCATTATGCAGATGCTTTTCGGAGGAAGTGTGGAAAGCGTCGGTACACTGAGCGCGGTATGCATGCTTGTGTTCAGCCTGCTGTACACGCCCTGTGTCGCTGCGATCGCATCGATCCGCAGAGAGATGGGGAGAAGATGGGCGTTTTATGTAGTTCTTTTACAATGTCTGATTGCCTGGCTTGCGGCGGTTCTTGTCCGTCTCATCGGGCTTGCGGCAGGACTATAACAGCGGCCCGTTCCGGTAGGTCTGGCGCATGCGCTCCATACTGTCAGAAGTATTGCTGATGGAGGCGTCCGGATCCGCGGCGGAAGCGGGATCGTAATCCGGAAGAGATTCTGCCCAGTCGTAAAGAACAGAGAGCAGCTCGGCGCGCCTTTTGTAGAAAACAAAAGGCTTCGCTTTCAGGTCATTCAGATCCCGGATGTCCGAAAAAGTACTGTCCCAGTAATAGTTGTGGGAAAGAACCGAACCGTCGAGGCGCCACTCCTCGGGAACAGAAGGGAGAAGAATTCCCTTTTCAAAGACAATATAGGATTTGAGGGAGAGGTTCTGCCGAAGCGTCAGCTTACGGACACCGTTTTCCTCCGTGAGGATATTCAGTATGCCCGGATACAGGTCCCGGAGCGCGTCTTCCGAAAGATCGGTGTTTTCCTCCTCCAGCGTGTCGCTGATTTCATCGTAGAGATGGCCGCTGCAGGAGAAAAGCGTCCGGTAGCCTTTCCGGTTCAGCACAAGAAGGATGCCGGCGATTTCTTCGTCGCATTCAAAATATCCTTTTCCGTATTCTCCGGACGGGCTTTCTTTTTCCAGAATATCCAATGTTTCGAGATTGATAAATGCCATGGCGCTTTTGTTCTCCCCGGGGGCTCTCACGTAAAAACACAGGTTTTTACGCAGTATTCTAAAAGTGAGCCCAGTATATCACAATCCGCGGTTTCTGTCTATGAAGCTGCCGGAAAAAATATCAAATGGAAACCCGGACCGGATCCGCCGCGGTATTCTGTCCGTTCATGTAAAAAAACGCTTGCTCTCAAAGAGGTCTGCATGTATGATATAAGCAAGCGCATTCTGGGCGGCTGTTTCTGAAAAGAGAACGTGCATTTGAAGGAAAGGTCGGAAAAAATGACAAAAACAGAGCATGTACCCGCTGCATTTGCAGGAGAACCGGAAAAGAGAATCCGCTATGCGACTTCCTGCTACACCTGGAAGGACCTGCTGATTCCGCGTTACATTACGATTGACGAGAGCATCCGCTGGACGGCAGCCCTCGGATTTGACGGCTATGAGATCACCAATCTGACGGACAGCTGGATGGACGTTCCGTATGATCTTCAGTCCATGCGGCGTACCGCCGATTCCTGCGGTATCGTGATTCCGTCCTGGGCCATGGCGGCCGACTGGTCTCTGGGAATTGAATGCCAGGCGGAAAAAGCCAAACGGGAAATGGATATGGCAGAGGTTCTCGGCGTGCGTTTTTTCCGGACGGATACCTATGTGAAAGAGACGGCGGAACCGTATGCGGATGAAGTGACGGATGCTTTAAGAGAGCTTGCGGATTATGCCGAAAAGCGCGGAATGCAGCTTGTTACAGAGAATCACGGGACCTTCCTTTGTACGCCGGAGCGTCTCCTGCCGCTTCTTAAGAAAACCGCGCATCCGAACTTCGGCATTCTGTATGACGGAGCGAATTTCGCAGCCTCCGATTCGGATCCTTTAGAGGCTGCGGTGAAGCTCGCGCCCTATGACCGTCATATTCACATGAAGGACGCGCATCTCCTTCCGAAGACCCGCGTCTTCCCCGGAAAAGGCTGGCAGGAAACCCTGCAGGGCAATTACTGGCGCTGCGCCATTACCGGGCAGGGGAATGTTCCTTATGAGGAAATCCTCAGCACGCTGCTGTCGGCGGGCTTTCACGGCTGGCTGGTTCAGGAATTTGACGGAATCGAGGACCCGGTGGAAGCCATGACGGAGGGACTTTCGTTTGCAAAACGGCTGATAAAAAAGATCTTGTAAAGGCGCCTGCTTAAAAATGTGTCCCGGCAGGAATAAAAGAGCGGGAAAGGAATGTAAATGATACAGAAAAAGGATAATCGAAACGTTTTGACAGAGGGACCGGTTTTTACCGGACTCTTGCGCTTTGCGGTTCCGATTCTTCTTGGAAGTATTGTGACACAGCTCTACAATGTGGCGGATTCCGTGATTGTCGGCCGTTTTGTCAGTTCCCGCGCGCTGGCGGCGGTATCGGCAAGCGCTCCCGTGATGAGCCTGATCAATATGTTTATGATCGGCCTGTCGACAGGCTCCAATGTTGTCATTGCTCAGAGAATGGGGGCTAAGGACACGAAAGCGCTGCAGAAAGCAGTTTCAACAGTGGCCTTTTTAACGCTGGTCACGGGAATCTTTATTACGGTCGTCGGGCTTTTTGTGAGTCGTCCGCTCTTAGGGCTTCTTAAGACGCCGGAAGAAATCTTTGCAGATGCGAGGGTGTACCTGATCATTGTCTATATCGGGACGACCGGGAACCTGATCTATCAGATGGGCAGCGGCGCACTGCGCGGAATGGGCGATTCCTCCTGGCCGTTTTATTTCCTGCTTTTCTGCAGCCTCCTGAATATCGTCCTGGATCTTTTGGCAGTGCTCGTTTTTCATTTGGGCGTACCCGGCGTAGCGCTTGCGACGACGCTTTCGCAGACCCTTTCCGGGATCGGTGTCGTTATCCGCTTAAACCGCGGCGGGTACGGCGTAAAGGTGCGTCTTTCGAATCTTCGGCCGGACCGCGCGGAAGCCGGCAAAATCATCGGAATCGGGCTTCCGGCCGCCATACAGAATATCGGAAATCTGATCGCCAATCTCTGTGTACAGTCGTCCGTCAATTATTTCGGCTCCGCCTTTATTGCGGCCAACAGCATTGTAACCAAGGTGGACGATATGATCAACATTCCTGTCGTAGCCCTGAGTACGGCGCTTTGCACCTATGTCGGGCAGAATATGGGCCTCTTCAGGATGGACCGGATCAGGAAGGGGATTAATTACAGTATTCTGAGTCTTACCGTGCTCGGCGCGGGACTTTTGGGAATCCTGATCGGCTTTCGAAACGTCTTCCCCAGGATCTTCACTGCAGACGCGGCAGTCATTGCCATTGCAGCAGACGGCCTTCTGATTATGTCCTTCCAGTGTCTGTTCCACGGGACCGACCGCTGCCTCGTAAATGCTATGCGCGGCGCCGGAAAATCTGTGGTTCCGATGATTACCGCCCAGTTCGGCGCGTTTTCCAGGATTCCGCTTGCCTACTTACTGGGCGTCAGGACCGGAAACTGGCACGGAATCTTCTGGGCGCTTCTGATCGCCTCTTTCCTCCGTTCGGCGGCGATTGCGCTTTATTATTACGGGGGCGGATGGAAACGGGCGGTGAAAAAGTTTGAAGAAAAAAATGAAAAAGCTTTCAGCATGAAAGGCGGGGAAAGCATCTGATCAGAAGCTTCATCCGGCGCAGCCGCACCTGTCTCAGGCGAAAGGAAGAGTGTTCTTAAGGACGTCCGGAACGGGACTTCAGACAGCGGAATTGAAAATATAATCATTATGGGAGCGTGTTGTGAACAACAGGAACTATCTCTATCATTTTGAATATATTTCACGGGATACGGATATCGAAAGATCGCCGGACGAACTGCGTATCCTGTATATCGTGGACGGCGAATGCCGCGTCGTTTCAGACGGCGAAGTCAGTCTGATGCGGCGCGCGGACATTCTGTGCATCAATCCGATGACGGAAGGGAGGCTGGAGGCAAAGGAGCGCTTTCTTGCGGCGGTTCTGATGATTCCGTACTACGAGCTTTGCCAGACGATGGGGCGGATGGCGCGTTTCTATCTGGACAGTACGAAATCCGGCGGCGCGCTGATTGTGGAGACGCAGAATATTATCCGCGGACTTCTGATGGCAGAGGTCGGCGAACCGGAGAAGTACCGCCTGCAGGCAATGGGACTTTACTACCTTGTGCTGCAGAAACTGGTGGCGGATTTTGCAATCGAGCAGGATACACGCGTCGCGAAGGATGAAAGGGAGGCGAAGGCGATCGAGCTTCTTCAGAACGTCTGGCTGAATTACCGGAATGATATCAGCCTGACATCGCTCGCTTCTGAAATGTACCTTTCCCGTTCGACAGTCTCACGCCTTTTCAAACGCTATACCGGGCAGGATTTCCCGGAGTACCTCAGAAACCTCCGGCTTCGCGCGGTTCGTTCGGAACTTCTTCGGACGGACAAGAGCATTACGGATATTGCGCTGGACTGCGGCTTTTCCTCTTCGTCTGTGATGAACCGGAGTTTTCGGGAGGTTTATCAGATCACACCCGGTCAGTACAGAGAGGAACAGGCGGTATCGGCAGCTGCGGATGAAGCGGAGTTTCGTGAGGTGAAGGACATCCTGCTGCAGGAGGGGAACCTTCGCCTGCCGGAAGGCGAGACGCTGAACATAATACCGATTCATGTCAATGACGCGGTTCCGCAGAATTTCTGGAAGAACCGGGTGCTCAATGTCGGCACCATGTCCGCCCTTTTCAACGCGCGTATGCAGGAGCAGGTGCTTTTCCTGCAGGCGCGGCTGGAGATCGAGTACATCAGACTCTGGAATCCTTTTGCGCTCAGCATGATGGTCTACGACGAGAAGAGCAGAGAATACAATTTCTCCTTTATGGATGAAATTCTCGATTTCTGTGTTGATCATCATTTTAAGGTGTATATTGACCTTGCGCCGCGGCGGGAACGGAACATGGCGAATGAACGGACGGAAATTGCGGGAAGCTCGACGCGGTGGCAGTTCGCTTCCCTGAGAGACTGGCTGGATGCGCTTCACGCAATGATCCTGCACCTCCGTTCCAGATACCGCGAAGAGGTCGTGCGGTACTGGATTTTCGAGCTTACCTTTTTCCTCAATGACATGCCCTACCACGGCGGTGATTATAACGAGGCGAAGCTTTGGGATGAGAGCTATGAAGTGATCAAGTCCGTCATTCCGGAAGCGAGAATTGCCGGCCCGGGTCTTCTTCCGAGTTCAGACCCCGGAAAGGATGAGGAGGTCATCCGGGAACTGAAACGAAACTCCCGACATATGCCGGACATATTTACAAGCATGCATTTTCCGTATCTGATTTCCGGAGAACTGTATGGAAGCGGTTTTGTACGTAATCCCGACCGGTTTTTCTTCAAGAATGAAACAACCCGGATCCGGGAAGTACTGTCGGCCATCGACTTTCAGGGAGAGTACTGGGTGACGGATTTCGGCATCAGCATTTCCAACCGGAACTATATCCAGGACAGCTGCTACCGCGGTGCGGAGATTCTGGACAGTATTCTGACAAGTCTTGACCAGGTCGATTCGGTGGCGGTTTTCTACGCATCCGACCTTCTGTCTACCTTCTCGGACTCGGCAAGCGTACTCTCCGGTTCCGGCGGCGTGCTCTCAAGAAGCGGCATCCGTAAACCCGCCTACTATGCCTTCCGTTTCCTCCGGCAGCTCGGAGACCATAAGATCGTGCTGACGCAAAACTGTATCGCCACCTGTACGCGGCCGGATGATATCAGCATTCTCTGCTGGAATAAGCGTTCTCTCGGACCGAAATACTATATGACGGACGAAAACGCCGTCAAACTCTCTGAACTCGATCAGTATTTTGAAAGCAGCGAAGCTTACTGGATAGAACTCCAGATCTCGGATCTGGAGCCGGGTCTGCGCTATCGGATCCGTCAGCGTATCCTGAATACAAACAACGGATCCCCGCTTCACAGCTGGATGAACCTCGGCGCGACGGACAGCTTAAGCCGCGATGACCTCGAGTACCTGAGCCAGACCTGCGTACCGGCGGTCCAGATGCAGGAAAAGGAGGCGGAGAGCGGGATGCTCCGCATCAGTTTCAGAATGGAAGCCAATGAAATGCGCACGATTCATATCACAAAAGCGTAAAAAACGGTGAAAACAGAAAAACTGCCGTATGGACAGAACAGTTCGTACGGCAGTTTTTTGTGACCTGTAAAGAAGTATATTTGTCACGTGATGTGAACGGCACGATTTGCAAAACGTGCAGCCAGGAGAAAAATGCGGGACGGCATAACGCACAAATTATCAAAAAGATCAGCGCGAATTGAAAGGCTGAAAATTGTAAAACTGTTTATACTTGTATCAACAGTTAAGAAACAAGCGATGGAACAGAATCTTCGGATTTCCAGAAAGAACATGAAAAAGGAGCGTGAAAATGTTCGCTTATGATCGGAAAGGACCGAAGCGCGGAATTGCCTTCTACAGCTATTCAGCGGAATACGGCCTGACGAAGACCCTTGAGGACTGCTTTGAAGACACTCATGACATGGGCGCACACGGCATTGAGATCCTCGCCAATACGCACATTGAAAATTA
>CAMVNR010000062.1 GCA_947168905.1 uncultured Lachnospiraceae bacterium | reverse complement strand
CTCCCGAAGAATCAAGGTTTTTGAACTATAAACAGGTAGTGAACTTGACACTACCAGCTTTAAAAGGGGGGACGATCTATGGAAAACGCTTCGGCAGGCGGTGCAGCGGCTGCATACACGACACATCTTCCGGCGGGAACAGTGCTCTGTGGCAGATATTCCATCCGCGGGGAGCTCGGAAGCGGAAGCTTCGGCATTACCTACCTTGCGGATGATGCAATTCTGCAGATTCCTGTCGCAATCAAGGAATATTTTCCATCAGAACATTCAACCCGCGCTGTAGGCCGGAGCGCGGTCACCGTTCTTTCGGGAGAACATACGGGCTTTTTTGTCAGCGGAAAGGATAAATTTCTGCAGGAGGCCAGAATCCTTGCCAAATTCCAGAATGAACCGGGCATAGTGCGGATATTCAATACCTTTGAAGAGAACGGGACGGCATATATTGTCATGGAGTATCTGGAAGGCGAGACGCTTGAAAGGTATCTCGAGCGGAACAAAACGCTAGATGAAGATACGGCCGTTTCGCTTCTCATGCCGCTCATGAAATCTCTCGAGACCGTACACCGGGCGGGGATTATTCACCGGGACATCTCTCCGGACAACATCTTTCTGACCATGGACGGCTCCGCCCGGCTGATTGATTTTGGAGCCTCGCGCTATGCCGCCGGCTCAACGAGCCTGACCGTGATCGTAAAGCCTGGCTTCTCTGCGGAGGAGCAGTACCGCTCCCTGGGCGATCAGGGACCGCACACGGATGTTTATGCCCTGGCCGCTACCCTGTACCGGATGATTACCGGGCAGAATCCTCCGGATGCTGTGATGCGGCGCGCGGGAATCGAGAAGAACCGGCGGGATCTTCTGGCCGAACCGCACACCCTGAATAAGAATATTTCCGCGGTCCGGGAAAATGCAATCCTGAATGCGCTGAATGTGGATATCCGGGACCGCACGCCCGACATTTCGTCGTTCCTTTCAGAACTGAATGCAGAAAAACCTGCCGCACGTCGCTATGGAAGGATTCGGAGGACGAGCCGCTTCAGTATTCCGCTCTGGCTGAAAATCGCAGTCCCGGCAGTCGTTGCGGTTTCGCTTGTCATGATCATTCTACTGGCAAGCGGCGTGATCAGCTTCTCCCGGTTCTCCCAGAACCGTTCAAAACCGGAAGGCGCAGTCGAGGTGCCCGAGGTTGAAGGCATGGAAAAGGATCGGGCGGTCAGCGCGATTCAGAAGGAAAAACTGCGTGCAGGAACGGACGGAACCGCGGTTTCGGAGTATATTCCTGCGGGACAGATCGTACTGCAGACGCCTTCCGGCGGAAGCTATCTGTTCCCGGGAGATGAGGTGCTTTTGACCGTATCCCGGGGCGAGGGCGTCGTAAAGCCGGCGAACGGTATCGCCACGGTTCCCTATGTGACCTGGGCATCGCTTACGGAAGCGGCTGCCATGCTTCGCGAGGCAGGGCTTTCGGAGCCGGAGATTGTGAAAGAGCACAGTGACGTCGTAAAGAAAGACTGCATTATTTCGCAGAGTGTGGAATACGGAGAGAAGGTTGACGAGGGAAGCACGGTCGTGCTTGTCGTATCGCTCGGTGAGAAGAACGGAAGCAGTGACGCGGCATCAGACGGCGCGGCTGCGGCTGATCCTTCTGAAGAGGACGGAAACAGCGGGTATTCGCAGCAGGATGAAACGCCCGGGACTTCTTCGGAGCAGCCGTCCGGAAATCCCGAAGACGAAGGAATTCAGATTCTTTCGGTCAGGCCCGACCATTCTCCTGAGAGTATGGACGAGAAGCTCCGCATGTTTATTGAGACAGCCTATGATCTTGAAACCGCGGACGCGGGAAAGATCCGGATCTATATCCGAAGCGGGGATGAATTTGTGCTGGCAGCGGAAAAACCGGTGGAAAGAGGAGATGGCGGGTGGACCCTGGATATTCCGGACCAGAGCGTGGAGGCAGTGATGGAATATCCGGTTCTCGCGGTCCTTGAAGACAGCGAGGGAAACCGCCTTGCGGAAGATGAGTACGATTTCAACCTGCTGACATATCTTGACCCGACGCTCGTTCCGGGCGACGGCATGGACTTTGTCGATATGCAGCTTTCGGGACGTACGCTGACCGTCAGCCTGATTTATGATGATCTGAAGGAGAGCTACCTTGTCAACCGGCCGGGAGCGGTTCCATACTCGATGGACCTGATGTTCGGCGTTCACCTTTATGACGGATTCAAAGGCAGTATGATAGCTTCCTATCATATTGCAGGAGGCGAAGAAGAGAAAACGATAACACTGAGTGAGCTGGAGCACGCTTTCTCGATGGACAGAGACACCGGCGGCGGATATGAGCCCCTGATTGATGTGCAGCCTGCCTTCTTTGTCGAAGGTACAAAAATGTCCTGGGCGATCGAGCTTCCGGAAGAGATTTTCATCGAGAACCTCAGTATTACCGGGTGGGAAATTGTGACGCCGGAAGAGACGATGTATTTTTTCAGCGACGTCGCGGACGGTATCCACAGAATCAGGAATGAGGAAGAAGACGGCGGGAACGAAAATCAGCCGGAAACGGAAACTCCGGACATCGTGAAAGCGGAAAAAGCGCCGGACGGCGATTACGCGCGGATTACAGCGGTGGATCCGGCCGAAGTGACTCCCGGAGAGGAAGTCTTTTACAACCTTACGATCGAGTACAGTATTGACAGCTCTGATCTCGGAGAAATCTGCATCGGGATGAATACTGAGGATGATTCCGGCTTCATGATCTACAACCGGGCCATTGTGGAACGCGGAAGCGGACACCTGCAGCTGGGGGCCCGGATGAAGGCAGCGACCGGATGGCCGGCTTCCCTTCATGTGATTCTGTCACCGTACCCGCATGATGGTCACTGGGACCCGATCACAGGCGATATAAAAGAGTACGGCATGGACGGCAGTCCTGAAAACGAATGACGGTCCGGAGTGAAAAAACAGCCGGACGGTGTAAGGTTTGTACTTGACAGCCGGGCCGGGATATGGTATTATCCTTGAAAATCGAATATCACAATAAAGGCTGTGACGAAGACGGTTTTATACAGGCGAAACATACAGAGAGCCGGGGGTGCTGGGATCCCGACAGTTTCCGTATAAACACCTATCACTTCCGAGCCGGCAGCGCGAAAGGCTTCCTGATTAGTGCTGCACGTGAATGCTGCGTTAAGGCACAGGGCGTGATGGCGCCTGAAGGGGCGGTCCTTACCAGGGTCGCAATTTGAGTGGTACCGCGGGGAAATGTTTATTCAGCCTCGTCTCAAAGAAGAGCTTTGAGACGGGGCTTTTATACTGGGCAGGTCGTCCGGAGCATTGAAAATGAAAATCAGAGGAGAGAACACATGGCTACACAGAACACCCAGACACAGCTTTATGAAGTGGCATCCAGAATCAGGGAAATCCGGGACGTTCTCGGTTATTCTGTCGAGGAGGTTGCCGAAAAAACCGAGGTCAGCACCGAGGAGTATCTCGCGTATGAGAGCGGATCACAGGATCTTCCGTTCAGCTTTATTCATAAGTGTGCGCTTACCTTCGGTGTCGAGCTTTCCGAGCTCCTGGAGGGCGATTCTACCGCAAGGCTGACTTCCTATACGGTTACTAGGAAGGACCAGGGTTTCGAAACCGCCAAGGAAGAGGGCATTCTGATTAAGAATCTCGCGCCGAAATTCAAGGGGAAGATCGCCGAGCCTTATTGGGTGCGCTATGAATACTCCGAAGAGCTGCAGCATCAGCCGATTCATTGCTCGACACACGGCGGACAGGAATTCGACTATATCGTTTCCGGTACGCTTCTGGTGGAAGTCGGCGGAAGACGGGAGATCCTGCATGAGGGCGACAGCATTTTCTACAACAGCTCTTCCCCGCATGGAATGATTGCGATTAACGGCAAAGACTGCATCTTCCTCGCGATGATTCTGCCGGGGGAAGAGACCGAAGAAACACTGATCTACAGCCCGATTTCCCAGGAAGAAGAGGAGGAGTACTCCAGAACGCCGCTCCTGATCGAAGAGTTTGTCGATGTTGAGGAGAATGACAGCGGATCACCGAAGAAAGTCAGCTTCAAGAATACCGAGCGCTTTAATTTCGGCTTCGACGTGGTGGACAAGATCGCGGATACCTATCCGGAGAAGCTCGCGATGATTCATCTCGACAAGCACAAGAACGAGAACCGCTTCACTTTCCTGGACATCAAGAAGAACTCGAACCGCGCAGCGAATTATTTCAAGGCGCTCGGCGTGAAGAAGGGCGACCGCGTGATGCTGGTCCTGAAGAGGCACTATGAGTTCTGGTTCGCGATGGTCGGTCTGCACAAGCTCGGCGCAATCGCGGTTCCCGCGACCTTCCTCCTGAAGGAGCATGATTTTGTTTACCGCTACAATTCGGCAGGCATTTCCGCAATTGTGTGCACTGCGGACGGCGATACTGCCGAGATCGCAAAGAAAGCGGCGGAATCGGCGCCTTCGGTAAAGCTTTTTGTGATGGTCGGCGGTGCAAGAGAGGGCTGGCATGATTTCGACGGAGAGTACAAAATGTACAGCTCCCGTTTCTCGCGGACTTTTGATACACCCGCGGGCGATGACACGGCGGTGATGTTCTTCTCCTCCGGAACGACCGGAAACCCGAAAATGGTTGAACACAAGCACACCTATGCCCTGGGGCATTTCATGACGGCCAGATACTGGCACCGCTGCGAACCGAACGGACTGCATTTCACGATTTCGGATACCGGCTGGGGCAAGTCGCTGTGGGGCAAGCTTTACGGACAGTGGATGTGTGAAGGCGCGGTTTTTGTCTATGATTTTGACCGCTTTGACGCATCCGACATCCTGCCGCTTTTCAAGGAATACCGGATTACGACGTTCTGCGCGCCGCCGACCATGCTGCGCATGATGGTGCGCGAAGACATCAGCCATTACGATCTCTCCTCCATCCGTCACATGACGACGGCGGGCGAGGCGCTGAACCTGGAGGTTGCGAAGATTTTCCACGATCAGACCGGCATCGAGATCTACGAGGGCTTCGGACAGACAGAGACGACGCTGACGGTCGCAAACTTTGCCGGAAATCCGATTAAGCCCGGCTCCATGGGCAAAAGCTCTCCGCAGTATGATGTTCATCTCGTGGATCCTTCCGGACAGGAGGTTCCCGCCGGTGAAGTCGGGGAAATTGTCATCCGCATTGATGAAAACTATCCGGTCGGTCTCTTCAAGGACTACTATATGGACGTTGAGAAGACCAACGAAGCCATTCACGACGGCTACTATCACACCGGCGATACCGCATGGCGTGATGAGGACGGATACTTCTGGTATGTTGGCCGTACGGACGACATCATCAAGTCCTCCGGCTACCGGATCGGACCCTTCGAGATCGAAGACGTCATCATGCATCTTCCGTATGTCCTCGAGTGCGGCGTTTCAGCCGAACCCGACGAGATCCGCGGACAGATCGTCAAGGCTTCGATTGTACTCACCAAGGGCACCGAAGGCACGCCGGAGCTTGCCAAAGAGATCCAGAACTATGTCAAGGAGCATACCGCTCCCTACAAATATCCGAGAAAGGTCGTCTTCCGCGATGAGCTGCCGAAGTCGATCTCCGGAAAGATTCAGAGGAACAAATTGTAGGATACAGCGAGGAAAGCAGAATAGAAAAGGATGCTTGCATCGTTTTTCTGTTCTGGTTGACGAGCGAACGAACATGAGCAGGGAGCCCGAAGAGGGCGGACTGCGAATGTACGTAGGATTGCGGGAATCGCGAAGCGATGTAGCAATCCGTGTATCCGTGAAGTACGAGGAAAGCAGAACAGAAAAGGATGCTTGCATCGTTTTTCTGTTCTGGTTGACGAGCGAACGAACATGAGCAGGGAGCCCGAAGAGAGCGGACTGCGAATGTACGTAGGATTGCGGGAATCGCGCAAACGCTGGAGCAATCCGTGTATCCGTGTAAGGTGAAAGAAAGGAGAAAAGAATGATTACTGACAGTTTTGACAACAAATCTCCGGCGATCATAAGTCCGACCCGCCGGGAAAACGCACCGAAGGTCGATGCCTGCATCCTGACCTTCTCACACGAAATTGAAAAGTACGTCGTCTCGAACTACGACTGCGAAGAAATCGCCGAGTTCTGGTTCGCGACCGGGCGGACGCCCGTATGGCAGCTCATGCTTGACGGCCGGAAAATCGCCTTTTACAAGACCTATGTCGGCGCGCCGGCCTGCGTCGGCTCCGTGGAGGACACGCTTTCCTGCATCGACTGCTCGAAATACATCGTCTTCGGCGGGGCGGGATGCCTCGATAAGGAAATTGCGCACGGGAGGGTCATGATTCCGACGGAAGCGTACCGCGACGAAGGCACCTCCTATCACTACATGCCGGCCTCTGATTACGTGAAGGTAAAGAACGCTCCGGTGATCGCCGCCTGCATGGAAGAGAACGGCATCCCGTATGTCCTCGGGAAAACCTGGACGACCGACTCCTTCTACCGTGAGACGAGAAACAACTTCGAAAAGCACAAGGCAGACGGCTGTATTTCCGTGGAAATGGAGTGCGCCGCGCTGCAGGCGATGTGCGATTTCCGCGGTCTCGAGCTTTACCAGTTTTTTACCTCCGGCGATCTTCTGGACGCGCCGAAGTGGGACGAGCGGAAGAAAAAAGGCCAGAAGAAGGGTACGCAGCATGACGTTGGACATTTTGATATTGCACTTGCGCTGGCGGAGTACATAACGAAGTAAGCGATCCCTGTGAAAGACCGGGAATCTCAGCCGGGGACAGACTCCGGTCCGGGAGAAAATATGAAAAAAGTTATTGCCAACCATGCCGCATATCTGGTCCTTTTAGTGCTTCTTTCTGTACTGATCCGTATGGGAAAGGCGAGAACGCTGATATTGGGTTTCTGCCTTCTGACTTCTTTTCTTTTGGCTGTCTATAAAGAAAAAAGACAGTCTGCCGGCGGGACGGCGCATGAAAAGAAAGAACAGAAAAGAGATTCCGTCCTGGATATACTCCGTATCATGGCTTCGGTATTTGTCATTGCGGTTCATACGCTGGAGATGGGTCACCCGGGCGGGGTTACGGGCACCTTGTTCGTCGTCCGGAATATTCTTCTTAGCTGCAACGGCCTTTTCTTTTTACTCGCGGGAGCCCTTTCTTTCCGTTATAAAGAGCAGACGGCCGGCGCGTACTATTATGAAAGAGCAGTCAGAATATTCGTTCCGATGCTTGTTTACTATTTTTGGACCATGTTCCTGTACATGCCGCTGACGGAGGTCATCACTCCTTCATTCCTCTGGTCTGTGCTTCGGGACCTGTTTTCGGGAAATGTCGGCTTAAATCCGCATTTCTGGATTCTGTATCCTATGATGGTCATCTATTTGCTGGCTCCGCCTGCCAGGCATATGATGAGGGAACTTCCTTACCGGGTTCTTACAGGATTTGTCGTTGGCGGCGCCTGTGTTATGCTGGCGGGTACGCTGTTTGGGGCGGCTGTCGGAACGCATCTTCCCATGTGGCTGTTCATGAGTTTTGCGGGCTGCTGGCTGGTACGCTCCGAAACGCGGAAATATGACTGGATCGTTGTGACTGCAGGAGGCGTTTCCATCGTTCTTATGGCGCTGTTCGAGACCTGGTTTACGGGAAGGGAAAGCGGACTGCATGCGCTGATCGCCTGCGCGGCGGTGTCGGGAGTCTACCTGATCCTTCGTAAAATCCATATCGGCAGGCTTCCGGGCAGGATCCTGCAGTTTATCTGCCGCTATTCATTCGGCGCTCTATTGATTCACTGGTGGGTGATTTATTACTTTACAAGAGATACCTTCGGACTGGATGCTTCGGCGCATCCGCTGGCATGCATTCTGCTTAGCTCTGTATTATCTTTCCTTATGGCTTTCCTTCTGGACGGCATCATCGTTGATCCTTTGAGCGGGCTGTTAAAAGACCTGTTCTTCCTGGGAACGCACAGAAAAGCGTCGGGCAAAATGCTGGGAAAAAAATAGGAATGCAGAGAGCATTCGTGCAATTTTAGCGGTTGACAAAACATTCAAAAAAAGGTATCATAGGAAAAACTATAAAGGCATGGACGGAGAGGGTTTCTTCTCTTGACAAGACCTTCAGAGAAGCGGTATTTGGTGCGAGCCGCCGGAAACTGTCTGAAGAAACTGTAGCTCCCGAGCCGGAAGGAAGAAAGCGAAACTCTTTTCGTCAGTAGAACCTTCCCGTGACTGCCGCGTGAGTGCATAGAGGTTAGGAGACCTCGAAGGGGTCGCCCCGGATAAGCGGGCGGCAATTTGAGTGGTACCGCGGGTGCATATTTCAGCGCTCGTCTCAAAGAGAAACAGCTTTGAGGCGGGCGCTTTCCATATAGCGTTTTTAAGCCCGAAGAGCCGGAAAAGACTCCGTAAGGCAAAGCCTCAGGGCACGGGTGTGTCACTTAAATAACGGGAGAGACAGTTATGGCACAGATGACCGGTCTTGATTTCAAGATCAGCGAAATGGCTGCCCGTATCCGCGAACTGCGCGAGATTGAGGGCTTTACCGTGTACGAAATGGCCGCGAAAACGGACGTTTCGGTGGATGAGTATTTACTCTGCGAGCAGGGAAAATCCGATCTGAACTTTACATTTATTTACCGGTGCGCGCTTGCCTTCGGCGTAGATGTCACGGACATCATCGAAGGCCACAGCCCGACCCTGCACAGCTTTACTGTAACGCGCGCGGGAGAAGGGCAGGAGATCTCGGATGCGCACGGCATGCGCTACTGGAATCTGGCGTATTCTTTCCGGAACCGTATCGCGGAGCCGCTGTATGTGACGAGCTTTTACGATGAAGAGGCGCAGCACAGGGATATCGAACTGACGACGCATGACGGACAGGAGCTTGACATCGTTGTGTCGGGGCACCTTCTGGTACAGGTCGGCGAGCATCGTTCGAAGCTCGGCCCCGGCGACAGCATTTATCTGGATTCCGGCACGCCCCACGGCATGATCGCTGTAGACGGCGAGGACTGTGTGTTCTATGCGATTGTCCTGAATCCTTCCGGCGAGCCGGTGCAGGAATTCGCCCTTCCCGGAGCGCAGAGCTACCAGGTGGGCGCTTTCGCGGAATACAAGCCGATAAGACGCGTGGAAGACACGAAGGAACGCGTCTACCGGAATTTTATCGACGTTGAAGAAAATGAGAACGGTACCCCCGTCTCGATCAGCTTCAAGAATACCGACAAATTCAATTTCGGCTTCGATATCGTGGATGCCATCGCCGAGCGCGAGCCGGAGAAGCTTGCAATGCTTCATATTTCGAAGGATCACAGTGAGCAGCGGTTCACTTTCCGGAACATCATGCGCCTGTCCAACCGCTGCGCGAATTATTTCACCTCGCTCGGCATCAAAAAAGGAGACCGGGTGCTGCTGATCCTGAAGCGCCACTGGCAGTTCTGGCCGATTATGATCGGTCTGAACAAGCTCGGCGCGATCGCGATTCCGGCGACGAACCAGCTTTTGGAGCATGATCTTCAGTACCGCTTCGAAGCGGCGGGCATTACGACGATGATCTGTACCGCAGACGGCGATACGGCGCATCAGGCGGAGCTGGCGCTGCAGAAGTACGGCGGCATGAAGAACCTCCTGATTGTAAATGGTGAACGCGAGGGCTGGCGCAGCTTTGACGAGGAATATCACCGCTATTCGACGCATTACGACCGGACAGAGGATTCGCCCTGCGGAAACGACCTGATGCTGATGTACTTTACTTCGGGAACCTCCGGCTATCCGAAGATCGCAGCGCATAATTACAAGTATCCGCTGGGACATTTCCATACCGCGAAATACTGGCATACCGTGGATCCGGAGGGACTTCATTTTACGATCTCCGATACCGGCTGGGCGAAGGCGATGTGGGGCAAGCTCTACGGACAGTGGCTGGCGGAAGGCGCGGTTTTCGTCTACGATTTCGACCGCTTCGATGCCGCTGACATCATGCCGATGTTCGCCAAATACAGAATTACAAGCTTCTGCGCGCCGCCGACAATGCTTCGGATGATGATCAAGGAGGATATCGGAAAATACGATTTCTCCTCCGTGAAGCATATGACGACCGCGGGCGAGGCGCTGAATCCGGAGGTTTACCGGCAGTTTGAGAAGCTGACCGGCCTTCAGATCCGCGAGGGCTTCGGGCAGTCCGAGTCCACGATGATCATCGGCAACCTGATCGGCGACAAGCACAAAATCGGTTCGATGGGCAAACCCGCGCCGATCTACAAGGTCGAACTCCACGACCCGGACGGAAATCCCGTGGAACCCGGTGAAGTCGGTGAGATCGTTATTGATATCCGGGACGGCCTGCCCTGCGGACTGGCGACCTGCTATTACCGGGACGTAGAGAAGACCAATGATACCTGGAAGGACGGCTGGTACCACACCGGGGATACGGCATGGATGGATGAGGACGGATACTACTGGTATGTCGGCCGGGTGGATGACATCATCAAGTCCTCCGGATACCGGATCGGGCCGTTCGAAATCGAATCCGTGATTATGGAGCTTCCCTATGTGCTTGAATGCGGTGTTTCCGCCGCGCCGGACGATGTGAGAGGCCAGATTGTCAAGGCATCGATCGTCCTGACCAAGGGCACAGAGGGCACGGACGAACTGAAAAAGGAAATCCAGAATTACGTCAAGGTGCATACCGCGCCTTATAAATATCCGCGTCTCGTGGTCTTCAGGGATGAACTTCCCAAGACCGTAAGCGGAAAAATTATCAGAAGCATGCTGTAAAGGAGGAAAAACAGATGAGTCTCGACATCAGAATGGAACTCACGAAGAACCCGAAAGAAAAACCCCAGGATGAGTCCAAACTGGGATTCGGAAGAATCTTCACGGATCACATGTTCATGATGGACTATGAAGAGGGCAAAGGCTGGTATGATCTTCGGATCGTCCCCTACGGACCGATCGCGATTGATCCTGCTTCGACCGTGCTGCATTACGGTGCGGAGATCTTCGAGGGCATGAAGGCTTACCGCCGCGTGGACGGGTCGATCGCCATGTTCAGACCGGACGAGAACGGCAAGCGTATGAACAACAGCGCAGAACGCCTGTGCCTGCCCGAGATCGATCCCGATATGTGGCTTGAGATCCTCGATACGCTGGTAAAACTTGAGAAGGACTGGGTTCCGCACAGCGAGGGAACTTCCCTGTACATCCGTCCCTTTACATTCGGCAATGATCCGCATCTCGGGGTTCATGCCGTACATCACTCAACCTTTGTCTGCATCCTTTCACCGGTCGGCGCATATTATGCCGAGGGCATCAATCCGGTGAAGATCGCGATAGAATCGGATGACGTCCGCGCGGTCCGCGGAGGCACAGGCTATGCGAAATGCGGCGGCAACTACGCAGCGTCTCTTCGCGCCGGCAAACGTGCGGAAGAAAAGGGCTTCACACAGGTCCTGTGGCTTGACGGCGTAGAGAGAAAGTACATTGAAGAAGTCGGCTCGATGAATGTCATGTTCAAAATCAACGATGAGATCGTGACGCCGAAGCTGACAGGCTCCGTTCTTCCCGGAATTACGAGAAAGAGCTGCATCGAGCTTCTGAAGGAGCAGGGCGCGAATGTATCTGAGCGTCTGATCTCTGTTGACGAGCTGATTGCGGCTGCAGAGGACGGCTCGCTTCAGGAAGCCTGGGGCACGGGAACCGCGGCGGTTGTATCTCCGGTCGGCTGGCTCAGCTATCAGGGGAAGGAATACACGATCGGCGGCGGAAAGATCGGCGAGACCACTCAGAAGCTTTACGATACATTAACCGGTATCCAGTGGGGCAGAATCCCGGATACCATGGGCTGGATTCACCCGGTGTGCTGATGAAAAGAATCACACTCTTTATGGGGCATTACGGCTCCGGAAAGACGAATATTGCGATTAACTACGCGCATCTTCTCCGGGGGAGCGACAAAGAAGTCACCATCGCGGACCTTGATATCGTGAACCCCTATTTCCGCATGAAAGACAGTCAGGAGGAAATGCTCCGGGAGGGCATCGATGTGATCGCGCTTCCCTTCGCAAATTCTTCTGTCGATCTTCCGGCGCTTCCGTCCCAGGCTTATTCCCTGGTGCAGAACCGCAGCCGATATGCCGTTCTCGATATCGGTGGCGACGACCGCGGCGCTTTGGCGCTCGGACGGTTCACGCCTTATATCCTTGAGGAGAATGATTTCGACGTCTTCTTTGTGGCGAATTTCTATCGGCCGCTGACAACGACAGCGGCGGATGCGCTCGAAGTTATGCGCGAGATTGAACGCGCGGGCGGGCTCCCCTTCACCGGGATTATCAATAATTCAAATCTCGGGGCGGAGACAACGGCAGAAACCGTGCTTCGGACAGAAGAGCGCTGCAGCGAGCTCTCGGAGCTCTCGGGCCTTCCGATCGTCTATACGACCATACAGGAAGACCTCGCGGAAGCCCTGTCGGACAAGATACCGAATCTTCTGCCGCTGCGCCTCCAGCACCGGATATTCGACCTGTAACCCGCCTTCTCCGATCTGCCTTCCCCTTGAGGGGAAGGCAGGGGGAGCGGGTTCTGAGTATTGTAATTGAGAGGAGAAAACCATGGCTAAAGTAACGTTTAATACCGACATCTGCAAGGGCTGCGGACTCTGCGTCAGCGCATGTCCGAAGCAGATCCTTCAGATCGCGAAGGACAAGATCAACAGGAAGGGCCATAGCCCGGCGGAGTGCATCGATGAGTCAAAGTGCATCGGCTGCGCAAGCTGCGCGATGATGTGTCCCGACTGTGTGATTACGGTGGAAAGGTAAGGTGAAAGTATGGCAGAAAAGGTACTCATGAAAGGCAATGAAGCAATCGCCGAAGCGGCGCTTCGCGCGGGCTGCCGCCACTATTTCGGTTACCCGATCACCCCGCAGACCGAGCTTGCGGCTTATATGGCTAAGCGTATGCCTAAGATCGGCGGCGTTTTCCTTCAGGCGGAGTCTGAAATTTCGGCAATCAATATGGTTTACGGCGTGAGTTCTACAGGAAAGCGCGTCATGACCTCCAGCTCTTCGCCGGGAGTTTCCCTGAAACAGGAGGGCATCAGCTATATCGCCGGCGCGGATCTTCCGGCGCTGATCGTGAACGTACAGCGCGGCGGCCCCGGTCTTGGCGGCATCCAGCCCTCGCAGTCGGACTATTTCCAGGCGACAAAGGGCGGCGGACACGGCGATTATCATCTGATCGTCCTGACCCCGGCTTCCGTACAGGAAATGGCGGACCTCACGGCGCTGGCCTTCGACCTTGCTGATAAGTACCGCATGCCGTCGATGCTCCTTGCGGACGGCACTTTAGGCCAGATGATGGAGCCTGTGGAGCTTCCCGAGGAAGAGCCGCATATCATCGAAAAGCCCTGGGCGGTCACCGGAACGGAGATGAAGAGAGAGCACAATATCATTAACTCCCTGTATCTTGTCCCGGAAGTCCTCGAGAAGTCCAATGAGGAACGTTTTGAGCGCTATAAGAAGATCGAGGAAGAGGAAGTCCGCTACGAAGAATATATGATGGACGACGCAGAGTACTGTCTCGTCGCTTTCGGCATTGCGGCGCGTGTTGCGAAGAATGCGGTTGTCGCACTTCGTCAGCAGGGCATCAAGGCCGGCCTGATTCGTCCGATCACCGTCTGGCCCTTCCCGAAAAAGGTCATCAACGAAGCGGCGGACAAGGTCAAGGCATTTGTTTCCGTCGAACTTTCGATGGGACAGATGATCGAGGATGTGAAGCTTGCGGAAGAATGCAAAAAGCCGGTTTATCTGTGCAGCCGTTCCGGCGGCATGATCCCGGATCCGGAGCAGATCATTACACTCGTGAAAGAACTGGAAGGAGGGAACAACTGATGGCAGTCGTATTTCAGAAACCTCATGCATTAACCGATAAAGAGCTGCATTACTGCCCGGGCTGCACCCACGGCATAATTCACCGTCTGGTGGCTGAGGCCATTGATTCCCTCGGCATCGAAGGACAGACCATCGGCGTTGCGCCGGTCGGATGCGCCGTGATGGCCTATGACTATTTCCGCTGTGATATGGTGGAAGCCGCACACGGAAGAGCGCCGGCGGTTGCAACCGGTCTCAAGCGCTCCCTTCCTGACAATGTCATTTTCACCTACCAGGGCGACGGCGACCTTGCCTCGATCGGTATGGCGGAAATCGTTCATGCGGCAACGAGAAATGAAAACATCACCGTGATCTTCGTCAACAACGCAATCTACGGCATGACCGGCGGACAGATGGCGCCGACAACGCTCCCGGGCCAGGTCACGCAGACCTCTCCCTACGGAAGAGACGTGGCGACCGCAGGTTATCCAATCAAGGTCTCCGAACTTCTTTCCGCGCTGGATGCGCCGGCATACATTGCACGCGTGGCCGTGAATAACGTAAAGAACGTCAGAAACGCGAAGAAGGTCATCGAGAAGGCATTCAAAAACCAGATCGAGAAGAAGGGCTTCTCCCTCGTCGAAGTGGTTTCTTCCTGCCCGACAAACTGGGGCATGACGCCCGACAAGGCGCTTCAGTGGGTGGAAGAGAAGATGATTCCTTATTATCCGCTCGGCGTTTACCGCGATAAGACCGAAGAAGGAAAGGAGGACTGACACAGCATGACGACTCAGATTTTAATCGCCGGTTTCGGCGGACAGGGCGTGCTTTTTGCAGGAAAGCTCCTTGCATATAAAGGTCTCGTGGACGGCAAGCAGCTGTCCTGGCTTCCGAGCTACGGCCCGGAGATGCGCGGCGGCACCGCGAACTGCAGCGTGATCCTCTCGGACGATCCGGTCGGCTCCCCGATCGTGTCCCATCCGGACGTACTGATCGCAATGAACCTTCCTTCTCTCGAGAAGTACGAGGACAGCGTCGTTCCGGGCGGTATGATCCTTGTCGAGTCCACACTGATCGAGAAGAAGGTCACGCGTGACGACGTGAAGGTCTTCTATGTGCCCGCGACCAAGATGGCGCAGGAGATGGGCGCACCGACCCTTGCGAACATGGTCATGGTCGGCAAGCTGATCCGCGAATGTGATGCCGTCAATGACGGACACATCGAGGAAACCCTGCATAAGGTTGTTTCCGCGCGTCACCAGGATCTCTTTGACATCAACAAGAAAGCGATCCAGGCCGGGATGGATTATGAAAACTGAATAAAAAGCTGAAGACCGATCTTTAAATGCAGGAGGATTCAATGAGGCTTCAAAAGCCGCGGAAGATGCCTGATGCAAAGGTCGGTTTTCTCGCGGGAAAAGAAGTTTTTCGAAAGGAGAGCGAAGATGTATATCGGAGCACAGCTTTATACCATACGCGAATTTATGAAGGATGAAGCCTCGATGGCTGAGTCGCTGAAAAAAATCGCCGATATCGGATACCGTTATGTCCAGGTTTCGGGGACCGGGCCCTACGACCCGCAGTGGATGCGGGAGGAACTCGATAAAAACGGACTTGTCTGTGTCATCACGCATACGAATCAGGAGCGGATGATCAGAGAACCGGAAGCAGTCGCAAAGGAACATGAGATTCTTGGAACCGATTATATCGGGATCGGCATGTATGACATCCGCAAGGTCGGAATCGACGGCTTTGCCGAGCGCTTTAAGCCGGTAGCGGAATGCTTCAAAAGGCACGGCAAGCTTCTGATGTACCATAACCACGATCTGGAATTTGAAAAGCTGGACGGAGAACTGATCATGGACCGGCTCCTTGAAACTTTTTCGGCGGAGGAAATGGGCTTCACCCTGGATACCTTCTGGGTGCAGGCCGGCGGCGCAGATCCGGCATGGTGGCTCAGGAAGCTTGCCGGAAGGATCCCCTGCGTGCATTTCAAGGATATGGGTTTCCGGTCGAATCCGGAGGAGGCTTTCAGTGTCGGACGCGGCCGGATCATGCTTCCTGTCGGAGAAGGGAATATGAATAACGAGGCGATTATCGCCGCGGCGCTCGATTCGGGTGTAAAGTATGCGCTTGTAGAGCAGGATAACTGCAACGGTGAGGACCCGTTTGACTGCCTGAGAAGAAGCTACCGCTACCTGATCGCACAGGGCCTGGAGGCCTGATCGCACATCGTACGAAAAAAGGGGCTGTCGCAATAGCAGATGATATTTGAGGTATCATTGCTGGGGAGGCAGC
>CAMVNR010000061.1 GCA_947168905.1 uncultured Lachnospiraceae bacterium | reverse complement strand
AAGCAGGATGTCGTCGGAACCCGTAGCCACGCCGCAGCAGATCGAAATATAACCCGCAGAGCGGCCCATGACTTCGATAACCGAGCAGCGCTCGTGGGAAGAAGAGGTATCACGGATTTTGTCAATCGCTTCCATTGCCGTATTGACTGCGGTATCAAAGCCGATCGAGTATTCCGTAGACGCGATATCCAGGTCAATCGTACCCGGCACGCCGATCGTATTGATGCCGTGCTTCGCAAGCTTACCCGCGCCTCTGTACGATCCGTCGCCGCCGATGACAACGATACCGTCAATCCCGTAACGTCTGCAGATCTCGGCGCCTTCTCTCTGTCCTTCTTCCGTCATAAACTCCATGCAGCGCGCCGTGTACAGGACGGTACCGCCGCGCTGAATAATATCCGATACATCCGAGGATTTCATCTCACGGATTTCCTCGTTCAGAAGGCCGGCGTACCCGCGCTCGATCCCCATGACCTTCAGTCCCTGGCTGAGAGCGCTTCTTACTACCGCACGGATTGCGGCATTCATTCCCGGCGCATCGCCGCCGCTTGTAAGCACGCCAATCGTTTTAATCTTCCGATCTGTCTGCATATGATCATACCTCCGAATAACGGTCCCGGTTAATACAAGACCGTCCATAGACATAAACACGTTATATTCTACCGTAAGACGCCTCTTTTTGCAAGTCCATAAAATGCTTTTTCGGAATTCTTTTTTCTCTCTCCCTTTTTTAAAAGACGCGCCCGGGAAATGTCCCCTTGTAAAGCCGTCCGCGATCTGCTATAATCCAGTTGAATATCAGAGGCGGCTGCGTTTTTACTGATCCGACAGTTTTTGATGCCGCAGATACAATTTTATTTGGAAAGGACAGGTTTTACGTGAACTATCAGGAAGCCCTTACATTGCTTCAAAGAAACGGGCAGGAGCATCTTCTAAGATATTATCATGAACTGGACGAAAAGGGAAAGGCTTCTCTTCTCTCCCAGATCGAAGGTCTGGATTTCTCACTTCTTTCCCTCCTAAAGGAAAACAGAACCGCCGAAGGACGCGGTGATTTCGCACCGCTTGGCGCACTGACCGCCGACGAGATCATCCGGCAGCGCTCGGAATTCGAAAGAGCCGGCTTTGAAATCCTCAAGGAAGAAAAGGCAGCCGCAGTGCTTCTCGCGGGCGGCATGGGTACCAGACTCGGCTTTGACAAGCCGAAGGGAATGTACAATGTCGGCGTGACGCGGGATCTTTACATCTTCGAATGTCTGATCAATAACCTTTTGGACGTCGTACGCGTTACCGGTCATTATATCCTGCTCTTTGTCATGACTTCCGAGCTTAATCACGACGATACCGTCCGCTTCTTCCGGGAAAAGGAATACTTCGGCTATGATCCGGACTACATCCGCTTCTATGTGCAGGACACGGCGCCCTGCGTCGGCTTCGACGGGAAAATACTCCTGGAGGACAAGGGCCGCATCGCCGTCTCGCCGAACGGGAACGGCGGCTGGTTCACCTCGCTCGCAAAAGCAGGACTTCTGTCTCTTCTGAAGGAACGGAAGGTCGAATACATTTCGGTCTTCGGCGTTGACAATGTCTGCCAGCGCATCAATGACCCGGCTTTTATCGGAGCGATGGCGCTTTCCGGGCGGGATGTCGCCGCGAAGGTCGTGCGCAAGGCGGATCCGAATGAGCGGGTCGGCGTCATGTGTCTCGAAGACGGCCATCCCTCGATCGTGGAATACTATGAAATGACAGAGGACATGATCCGTCTGAAGGACGAAAACGGCAATCTTCTGTACAATTACGGCGTCATTCTGAACTATCTGTTCCGCCTGGACCGCCTCGAGAAAATCATGAACGACCGGATCCCCGTCCACGTCGTCGAGAAAAAGATCCCGTATCTTGACGAAAACGGCGTATTTACAAAGCCGGAAGAGCCAAACGGCTGCAAGTTCGAATACCTGGTGCTCGACCTTATTCATCTTCTGGACAGCTGTCTTCCGTACGAAGTCATCCGCGAGAAGGAATTCGCGCCGATCAAGAACGCAACGGGCATCGATTCCGTCGAATCCGCGAGAGCCCTCCTAAGAGAAAACGGCATCAGCCTGTAAAAGGCGCCGGGAAGATAAACAAAAAGTCTTCCTGCAGGTTTTCGCATCTTTCTTTTGACCTGACCAAAAACGCGGACAGTCTTTTCTTTACTGTCCGCGTTTAATATTCCTTTTTACGTCCGGTTCCCGGCTCCCTTTAGTTTCGTCCCGTCGTCCCGAAGCCGCCCCGGTCGTTTTCCGAGAGATGCTCCCTTACGACAAACTCCACCGGCGGCTGGTGCTTCATGATCCTGAACTGACAGATCCTGTCGTTCGCATGGATCACCGTGTCCCGCATCGCGAGCGCCGGAAAAAACCATTCGTCGTTGTCGCCGCAGTAGCTTTCATCGACAATACCGAAGCTGTTCGCCTGGATAATTCCGTAATTACGGTAGAGAGAGCTTCTCGCCACCACGTAGGCCTCATAGCCTTCGGGAAGCCGCACAGCGATCCCGAGCGGAATCAGCCGGAATTCCCCCGCCTTCATCTCTGCGTCCTCGGCGGCCCGTAAGTCAATCCAGTCGGATTTCCCGTCTATATATCGTAAGGGCTCAATCCTGTCCGAAAGGTATCTGATTTCTATTTCCATCGGTCTTTTCCCGCCTTACAGAAGCTTCTTCGCCGCGGCTTCGGCCGTATGCAGCGCGAGCACCGAGGTTGTCACGGAACCGACACCGCCCGGGACCGGCGTCACATAAGACGCATGTTCCATACCGGAAATATCGCAGTCTCCGACAAGCTTTCCGTCGGCGTCCATATTGATGCCAACATCAAAGACGGCCGCGCCTTCCTTCACAAAGCTTCCGTCGATGAGCTTTGCCCTGCCGACAGCAGCCACGAGAACGTCCGCCTCCCTGCACACCTTGGCAAGGTCCTTCGTACGGCTGTGACAGACCGTAACCGTTGCGTTCTTTTTAAGAAGCATCATGGAAAGCGGCTTTCCGACCACAAGGGAGCGCCCGACAACGACCGCGCGCCTGCCCTGAAGCTCGATTCCCGCATGCTCGATCATCCACATCACGGCTTCGGGCGTGCAGGGACAGACCCCGTCCCTGCCCTCAAACAGCTTCAGGCGGTTTTCGGGGACAGCGCAGTCCATATCCTTATCAGGATCCATCTCGGAAAAGAGGCGCACCGCGCTGATGGAGGGCGGAAGCGGCTGGAAAACCAGAATTCCGTCTACGTCAGGATCCGCATTGACCTTCGAAAAGGCTTCGAAAAAGAGTTCCGGGTCCGTGTCCGCAGGATAGACCATCCGTTTTCCGGCGCTGGACTCATAGGCGATATCGCTTCCGTCCTCGCCGAAGCGAATGGTCACAAGTTTCGGTCTTCGCGGAAGCGAGCCGGCGATTTCTTTTGCTCTTGCAGTCAGTTCGCGCGCGGTATCCGCGCCTTTAATCAGTTCCATCCGCCGATCCTCTCTTTCACCGTTTCCATGGTTTCTGTATAGAGTTTTTCTCCCCTTGAAAGGTAAAGGCTGCACTTCTCGGACAGTCTGTTCTTCACCGCTTCATCCTTCATCGATTTCACATTGATCCGGACGTTCATCGAGGCTCCTGTGAGCGCCGTCTGAAGGAACGATGCCGCAACACCGGCATCCGAAACAGCAAGCTTCGACCCGACCTTCGAAAGCTTTAGGAGCGTCTCGAAGGCGCCGAGCGCAGTCTCCATAATTGAAAGCGGAACCATACAAGCGTCAAGGAGCGCCTTTTCCATGTACTGATTCCGGATTCTCTTCTCCTCCTCCGTCGCGCGCGGCATCGAATAGCCCCGCTGCAGCGGAAGGAAAACCTCCTCATCCTTATCTGCAAGCCTTAAAAAGACCTCTCTTAGCGTCTCAAGATGCGCGTTTTCCTCGATCACTTCCGCTTCCACCGAGGCGTAGGTTTTCTTGCCGACGGTCAGGCTCGCGACCATCATTCCTAAAGAGACTCCGAAAGCCCCCGCAAGCGCGGAGGCTCCGCCGCCGCCCGGGACCGGGCTTTTCGAAGACAGATCCATGAGGAATTCATCAATTATCTGGTCTCTTGTCATTTGATTCCTCCGCTTTTTTCTCAGCAGGACGCCTGCCCCGCGAATTCATCCGGAAATAAATCCGGATGTAGACAACAATGGCCCCGGTCGCGATGAAATAGAACCAGGTGGTCGCATCGCTGAACCAGGTCGTAAAGAATGAAAGCGCCATATACATGGCAAACTGCACATAGAAAAGCACTCCGCCGATACTCTTCCTCCGGTAGGAAAAATCCGTCAGGACAGCGGATGCGGCGCCGAGAATCGTACCGAACACAAAGGTTCCGACCACACCGAAATCTCCGTACGCATGATAGAGAATGGTCAGCGTCGACAGTTCTTCACAGGTCAGATACTGTTCCAGATTATACAGCTGCCCCACCTTCGGCACAAACTTCAGCCCTGTCAGCGCAAAGAACGGGAACATCTCGCGGATTCCGTAGCTGTAACGCTGCAGCTTCACCGTCAGTAGATTCAGGTTCTCGAAATTATTCACGATATAGATATACGGATACTGCAGCGCGAGCGGCGTTTCCTGATTTTTGAAGCGGAATACACCCTCAAGATAATTCTCCGGATAGTCCTTGAATCTCATGAGGACGATAAAGACGCCGAGGACAAGGACGGCAAAAGCCATCGTTCCTGCGAGGATCACCCGCTTCGGCACCTTCTCTTGGATAACGAGGAAGACAAAAATCGGGAAGGCCAGGGTCAGGAGCATCTGCATCTTGGAAAGAATCAGGAAGGGCACGAGAAGCGAGAGCGCACAGCAGATAATCAGCACGATCCAGCCGCGGGCAGAGGGCTGTCCGAGGAAGAGATAATACGCCGTCAGCGGCGGCACAAGCACCAGCGACACCGTGAAATAATGCAGTCCTGTCACATGGAAATTCGAATAGGCCTCGTAAGACCAGTTTGCGAAAATCGGCACATTAAAGTGAAGGATGAAGCATTCGAGGATAAAGACCAGGATGTCCACCGCTGTCAGAATCAGGATGGCGCTTAAAACCGCCCGGCGGAATACCGGATTCCTCCGGTAGGTGATAATGCTCCGTCTGTGCCTCCGGTCCCCGATCCTCTTCCCGAGGAGAAAGGATACGAGATCAAAGGCCGCGAGATACAGGAAATAAAACCCGCCGACAGAAAACCACATAGCGAGGCTCCAGGGCGACTGCAGTTCGGACAGTTTCAGTGACGAGAGCGCGATGCCTCCAAGCCACGAGAAGCTGAGTAAGAGCCTCAGATCCAGGATATTCTCGGTCTCATAATAGACGAGCACCGCTTCAAGAAACATCAGCGTGAAAAAAAGAAGTGTCGAAGGAATCCCGTTTCCGAAGCGCGCAAGAAACGCCGCGAGGACGAAAACCGTCACTCCCGCCGCATAGCGAAGAATCAGAAAAATCTTTTTATCGGATAAGATGGATTCCATAAACCTCCATTTTCTTGCTGCTAAGTCAAAGGACCCCGGAAAAGTCCGGGGTCCTTAAAGTTCATTAACGATTGGGTTTCTTCAGGAAATCCGGAATCTTAATGGTCTGTTCGTCTCTTCTGGGCCGCTGTGTATACGAGCTGAAGTCCGGAAGCTTCAGACCTTCTTCCTCGGCTTCCTTCTGCACCGGTTCCGGTGCCTTCGGACGCTGTCCGCCGAGAAGGTTCGGGAAGGAAGGTGTCTTTACGTCTTTCTTTTCCGGAATTCTTTCCACCGGTTTCTGTACGCCGTCCTTGACACCGGTCGCGATGACGGTGATCGTCACCTCATCCGCGGCAGTTTCACGGTAAGCCGTACCAAAGATGATATTCGCGTTCGGATCCGCCATTTCGCGGACATATTCCACGGCATCGTTTGCCTCGATGAGGCTGACATCACCGGAAATATTCACAAGCACATGGCTTGCGCCGTCAATCGTCGTCTCAAGGAGCGGACTGGAAATCGCGATCCGCATCGCTTCCTGGCACTTGTCGTCGCCGGAAGCGGTGCCGATGCCGATGTGCGCCATGCCCTTGTCGCGCATGACGGTCTGAACATCCGCAAAGTCCATATTGATTTCGCCGGGCTCATTGATGAGGTCGGTAATGCCGCGAACAGCCTGCTGAAGCACTTCATCGGCCATCTTCAGCGCATCGGGCATACTGGTCCTTCTGTCAACAATCTGCAGGAGCTTGTCGTTCGGAATAACGATCAGGGTATCCACAACTTCTTTCAGCTTTGCAATACCCTCTTCGGCGTTATTGGAGCGCGCGCGGCCTTCAAAGGTAAAGGGACGCGTCACGACGCCGACTGTCAGAATGCCCATGTCATGCGAAAGCTTCGCTACGACAGGAGCCGCGCCGGTACCGGTACCGCCGCCCATTCCGCAGGTAATAAATACCATATCTGCACCCTTCAGAAGTTCCGAAAGGTCATCTGCATTCTCTTCCGCCGCTTTCTCACCGACGGTCGGGTTTCCGCCTGCGCCCAGGCCCTTGGTCAGCTTCTCGCCGATCTGGAGTACGGTCGCTGCCTTACAGAGTAAAAGCGCCTGCTTATCAGAGTTGACTCCGACAAACTCCACGCCGTTCAGATTCTCTTCCACCATGCGGTTTACGGCATTATTTCCCGCTCCGCCGACACCGACTACGACAATCCTTGCACCGCTGTTCACATCATCCATTTTTATTTCTAACAAGGTACCTTCCTCCTTCCAAAGAACCGGGACAGCATTCGGACTGCTTCTTTCAACGTCTCAAAGCACGCCCGAACCCGATTTCCGAACACATAATAGAAATATACACGATAAAGGGGTCAAAAGTCAATACATCTGACAAGATTCTTTAGAAAAATTTTTCTTTTTCAAAGGGTTAAAACCATCTTTTCTTATGGTTTCACCTCAAAGGTGAAGCGGCCGGAATTTTTCCCTCCGTCATAGTCTTCCAGATGGAGCGTCCCTTTAAGCCCCTCGAAAGCCGGGATCTGACTCATCAGTTCGGTCAGCTTCTCCCGAAGATAATCGTCGGTCCCGAGACTGACCGTCACATCGCCGATATCCAGGCAAAGACTGCCGTTTTGGATATACAGCTCGTCTGTTTCAAAATCAAATTCGCGGACGATCCGGACTGCCTTCAGCAGGTGCTTGAAGGTCTCCGGCTGGTCCGTAACCGCCGGCATCAGTGGTTCGTCGAAAAGCGCATGAATGCCGGTGATTAAAGCCAGGTGCTCCGGCTTCTCTTCCAGGTGCCTCAGCACCTCTCCGTCCGGCGTCACCAGGAGTACGCCGCTTCCGTCCTGCATGGCGATGGTGAAGGCGGCTTCCTTCTCCGTAATCCGAATCTCGCATTCATTCAGGCCAAGAAGCACGATCTTCCCGGAAGAAATCGCCGGGGGCGGCGTGACGCCCCGGATCATCCGGATCGTAAGACGCGAGAGAAGCCGGGACTTTTCCGTCGGAAAATACCAGGAAATCAGCGGATCTTCTTCGGTATAGCGCCTTCCGTCCACCCTGATTTCCTTAACGGGAGTCAAAGAAGCATAGATCATAACCGCTGCGGCAGCGACAAGCACCAGCATCAGAAGGCTGATCAAAATATCCCCCGCGATCTGAGCGGGACGGAGTTTTTTCCTTTCCTTCCTTTCCCGGGGGCGGTGCTTCTTTTGGCTTCTGTCCTCTTCTTCAGGAAGGGGCTCCTCGGAGGGTCCGGGAGTGTTCTCTTCGTCCGCTGTCCCATCAGGCTCCGGATAATCATCGTCCGAAAACCCGTCATCAGAAAAGTCATCGTCCTCTTTAAAATCTTCCTCCGGATCCGGCCACCGGCCCGGTTCTTCGCCGGCCCCGGCTTTCAGGTTCTGCCGTCTCCTTAAGAGCTCCCCCAGATCAACAACATTCCCGGGGGAGGAATTTCTTTCTCTTCGGTTGTGTTCCTGATCGTTTGTCGGCATCATTATTCCAGTGAATTTACAAGCTGTTTGAAGATATCTCCGCGCTGCTCGTAGTTATCGAACATTCCCCAGCTCGCGCAGGCGGGAGACAGTAAAACCGCCTCGCCCGGGGCCGCGTTTTCATAAGCGGTCCGTACGGCTTCTTCCATGCTTTCTACAAAAATAATATTATTAAACCCGTGCTTTTTTGCGCATTCAGCGATCTTTTCCCGCGTCTGCCCAAGAAGGATCAGAAGCTTGATTTTATCGCCGAATTCTTCAATCCATTCGTCGTATTCGGAGCCTTTGTCATAGCCGCCGCCGATTAAAACCGTCGGGCAGTCCATTGCCCGGATGGCCTGGATCGCCGCATCGGGATTGGTCCCCTTGGAATCATTGTAATAGCGCACACCCTTGAATTCTCTCGTGAATTCGATCCGGTGCGGGACCGCCCTGAAATTCCTTACTGTCCCGAGAATCAGCTCTCCGGGTACGCCCATCGCCTCTGTAATCGCGATGGCGGCCAGGATATTCTCGTAATTGCATCTTCCGACGAGATTCACTTCATCGGTTCGAAGGAGTTTCTCCTTCTTTCCGCCCGTCTGCCGGTACAAAACACCGTCCGAAAGGAAATACCCTTCGGGAAGCTCCCGGAGTCCCGAGAACCACACAACCTTCGGGAGAATACCGCTCTCTCCGAAAGCGCGCAGCCGCTCGTCCTCGTAATTCAGGACAATCACATCCGAAGAATCCGCGTTTTCGATAATCCGTTCCTTTACCGAAGCATAGCACTCCATCGTGTGATGGCGGTTCAGATGGTCCGGCGTAATATTCAGAATCGCCGAAACATGCGGCCGAAAGGTATCGATGGATTCCAGCTGGAAGGAGGAAAGCTCGATCGTCGTCACGGAATCCGGCGCGGTTTTCAGCACCTCTTCCGCATAGGGAAGCCCGATATTCCCGGTCGTAAACGCGCGCTCCTTTCCGAGATACGCGCGCATAATATCGCCGACAAGCGTCGTCGTCGTGGTTTTGCCGTTCGTGCCCGTGATTCCGATCACGGTTCCCTTTTCCATGCGCCAGGCAAGCTCGATCTCCGAAATAATCTTCACGCCGGCTTCCTTAAGCTTCACGGCAAAGGGCACCTCGAGCGAGATTCCGGGGCTGATGACGCATTCCGTGACGGCGGACACGACGCTGTCCGGGAGCTCTCCGAGAATAACCTCTGTCTTTTCGACTTTCTCGCGGTTCTCCTCTCCCAGAAGCCCTAAGAGCTGCCTTAAGATCTCTTCCGGATCCTTTTTGTCATTTCCGTCGTACAGAATCACGCTCTGTCCGGTTTTAATCATGAGCGCTGCGGCCTGGATTCCGGAAAGTCCGAGCCCTGCCACAAGTATCGGCTGATTCATATAAACATTTCCTTAGCTTTCTTTCTCGTTTTGGCGGACGGACCGCCTTTTATACTTTCTTATGCAGACTTTTCTTTTTCGCGCTGCGATGTCCGTCATCAGAGCGCAAGGTACGCGATAAACCCGAGAATCACGGTCACGATCGAGAAAAGCGTCACGATCTGCGTCTCGGAGAAGCCGCTGAGTTCAAAGTGATGATGGATCGGCGCCATCTTGAAAATCCGTTTTCCGTGGGTCAGCTTGAAATAACCGACCTGCAGGATCACCGACAGCACTTCCACAAGGTAAATGAGGCCGATCAGAATAATAAACCAGCCCATCTTCAGAACAAGCGCGGTTCCGGCAACAAATCCGCCGATCGCAAGCGAGCCGGTGTCGCCCATGAACATCTTCGCCGGATGCGCGTTCACCAGAAGGAAGCCGAAAAGCGCTCCCATGAAAATGCCCGAGAACATCGCCATGCCTTCATGCTGCAGGCGGATTCCGGCGAGCAGGAAGAACATCGAGACCACCACGGTGACCGAGGCGCAGAGGCCGTCGAGGCCGTCCGTGAAATTCGTCCCGTTGTCCGTCCCGAGGACGCAGGCGAATACAAAGGGGAAGTACAGCCAGCCCATGTTCCATTCCTTCCCGCCGGTAAAGGGCAGGATCACCGAGCTTCCGATGGCGGGATTCAAATAGCAGTAAACCGCGAAGCCGCCCGTAAGAAGGATCTGGCACAGCAGTTTCTGCCAGGGCTTGAAGCCCTCAGAGTGCTTGCGCACAACCTTGATATAGTCATCGATAAAGCCGATCACGCCAAAGCCCAGCGTCAGGATCAGTACCGGCAGAATTTCCGGAAAAAAGAAGGAGGAAACGCCGCCCGCAAGAAGCACGGCCGAAAGAAACGCGATGCCTCCCATCGTCGGAGTTCCCTGTTTTTTGAGATGCTCCGGATTGCCCTCCTCCCGGACCTGCTGTCCGAATTTCAGTTTCCGAAGAACCGGAATAAACAAAGGGCACAGTACTGCGCTCACAATAAACGAAGCTGCCATTCCGATAAAATACACTGTTTTCACTTTCTATCCCCTATCTCATATGCGCCGATCTCTGTCTGGCAAAATCTATCCGGCATTATAACTCCAACCGGGCAGGATATGCAAGTCTAATATGAAGGATTTTTCTCCGGGACCGATCCTTCGAGCGGCATATACTCCTCTTCTTCGGCCGGTGTCTCGGTAATCACCGGCTCTTCGTCGATCGTAAGCCATACAATCGTATTTTCCGGATCGTCAATAAAACTTTCTCCGCCGGCAAGCTCCGAGTCCCCTGTGGAATCACGAAGGGAGCTCCAGTCGTATTCATACGGATTTTCCTCCGTCTCCGGGAAAATGCCGAAATAGGTGTAGAGCCCATCCCAGCAGTCGTGCGCGAGCTGCTGCGCCGGCGCGGAGCTGGACTGGTCCTCGATATTCGGCTCGTCTATGGTCACATAGAGAAGCACCTTCGGATCATTGATCGGCGCCGCTGATACAAAGGAAACGATATACTTCCCGGTTCCGCGGGGAAGCTTCTCTGCAGCCCCCGTCTTGCCGCCCATCTCGTAGCCTTCCTTCGGGGCCAGCGTATTCGCCGTACCGTGCGTCGTGACGTATCGGAGCGCTTCCTGAATATACTCGCTCGTCTCCGAAGAAACCGTCCGGCGCACCAGCACCGGGTCAATCTTCTTAACGACATTGCCGCTGCTGTCCACAATCTCGGTCACAACATGCGGCTGGTAATAATATCCGCCGTTCACAAGGGAACAGTAGGCGGATGCGAGCTGGATCATGCTGACGTTGAAGCCCTGCCCGAAGGAGCAGGTCGCAAGCTCGATGTCTCCGAGGCCGTCCTTGTAGTAAATCAGGGCGCTTGTGTCCGCCTCGCCCGGCAGATCGATGCCGGTCTTCTGGCCGAGATTGAAAATTTCCTGGTAGCGGCTGAAGGTTTCCGCTCCGATCTTCTGGCCGATCTCGACATAGCAGACATTGCAGGAGCGTCCGAGCGCTTCCATCGGTGTCAGCACGCCGCAGGTCGTACCCATATGGCAGTGGATGGTATAGCGTCCCACGCCGATTCCGCCGGTCCAGTCCTCAAAGGTGCTGTCCCGGTCAATGATGCCCTCTTCGATGCCGGTTGCAAGCGTGAGGGACTTCGCCGTGGAGCCGGGTTCAAAGGCGCCGCTGATACAGTAGTTATACTGAACCTGCTGGATCAGCGCCTGGATCTGCTCTTCATGGCTCATCGCCTGCAGCCGGTCCATTCTGCCCTTGAAGGCTTCCTTTAAAAGGAAAATCTGCGTCGGATCCGCGAGTTCCTCCTCCGTAAACATCGAAAGTATCGATTCCGTCGGATTATTCAGGTCGAAGGGCGTATTGCTCTCCATCGCGAGAACTTCTCCGGTGTTCGGATCCATCACGAGGACATTGACGCGCTCCGCCCCGGTTTCCTCCATGAATTTATTGATCGCGTCCCGGCAGATGGCAGCCACATTCGCGTCGAGGCTCGTTACAATGCTGTTCCCGTCTTGTGCGGGAATCACATCGGTCTGGGCATTGCCCTCTTCGTTGATATAGGTATATTTCCTTCCGTCCGTCCCGTGCAGCACGTCCTCATAAGACACTTCAAGCCCGAGGATACCGTTCTCGGTATCCCGGGTCGTATATCCGATCACCTTGGAAAGAAGGGAACCCAAGGGATATTCGCGGCGGTACTCCTCCTCGAACCAGACGCCCGCAATCCTCGCGCGGATCCGGTCGTCCTCATGCGTTTCGTTCCACTCCTTCTTTTCCTTCTGGAATTCTTCGGTCAGCTCCCCGTAATAGTCCACCTGCTCCTGCGAAAGGATCGTGTCGACAAGCTTCTCTGTGCCGTCCTCCCGGCGGGTCTTCGTCCGGAAACGGACATAGGTCACCGTCGTAGCCGGATCCTTGCCGAAAGCCTCCTCAAGCTCCGTCTCGGAAATCGAAAAGGCCTTCGCCGCGATTTCGACGGTCTTGTCGAAAGAACCGGGATAGTTTTTCTCGGTCGCATAGAGAACCTTCGGGTCGAGGATCAGCCGGTAGACCTTGTAGGTCGAAGCCAGAATCGTCCCGTTCGCGCCGTAAATATTTCCCGGCTGGGAGGGAATCGACACCGAGGTCCCGGTTGCCTGCACAAGCGCGCGGTGTTCATACTCGCTGCCCTTCTGCATCACGAGATAAACCGCGCGCCCGATACATATAATAAGCAAAAGACCGATCACCAGAAAGAGGATGGCCAGTCTTTTCCTTGTATTTATTCTGTTCCTGCCTTTGTTCTTTTTTGCAGTCATTTCGGAATATCTCCGTATTTATGCACGAATTCCACAGAAGGCTGTGTGTAGTAGATCATCTGCTGCTTCCCCGGAATGGTCATCCCGAGCTCTTCGGTAGCGACCGCGTATACCTCGTCATAATCGATGCTGCTGTTCTTTACGTTCCTGAGAATGGTGTTCTCGTGCTGGACGGTCTGGATTTTAAGCTCCAGCTGCTCGATCTCCCGAAGAGCGGACTCCTGTATGGAGAGACGGACGATGAAGAGGCTCACTGCACCGACAAGAAGCATCATGGCAAGCGCCAGGACAAGCACCTGAGGCGCGGCAAATTCTTTCGATGCAAGGCGTTTCTCATGGACGCGGGCTTCAATCTGCCTCCGCGCCTCCTGCACCTGTTCTTTTTTCTGCCGGCGAAGCTCCTTCTCCGGAATCCCGGGAAGCTCGCGCGCCGCCGAGCCGGTCTCGTAAGCCGAGCCGTAATAACGATCTGCCGCTGCCATAGTGTTCAACTCTTTTCTAAAGAATATTTATGCGTGCTCGAAAACGCGAAGCTTCGCGGACCGTGCGCGCGGATTTTCGAGGAGTTCCTCCTCCGATGCCGTGACCGGTTTCCTGGTCACGACCTTTCCCTTACTCTTCTTCCCGCAGACACACACCGGAAAATCCGGCGGACAGGTGCAGGGATTCTCTGCCGTCCGGAAAGCGTTCTTGACGATCCGGTCCTCGAGCGAGTGGAACGTGATGATGGCGATGCGCCCGCGGGGTGCAAGCGCATCCACCATCTCGTTCAGGGAGTTTTCCAGTACTCCAAGCTCCTCATTCAGCTCAATCCGAAGAGCCTGGAAGGTTCTCTTGGCGGGATGGCCGCCCTTTTCTCGTATCTTCGCGGGAATCGCCCGTTTGATGCACTCCACCAGCTGAAAAGTCGTGGTGACGGGCTCCTGTTCCCTGGTCAGTACAATGTGCTTCGCGATATTCTTCGCGAACGGCTCTTCGCCGTAATCCCGGATCACCCGGTACAGCTCATGCTCCGTGTATCCGTTTACGATGTCGGCCGCGGTTTTTTCCTGCCGCTGATCCATCCGCATGTCTAAAGGAGCGTCCGTCCGGTAGGAAAAGCCCCGTTCGGCGTCGTCGAACTGATGCGACGAGACGCCAAGATCGAGAAGGATTCCGTCCAGGTGTTCTATGCCGGCCTCTTCCATCGCTTCACGAAAGTCCCTGAAGTTTTTCCGGAAAATCATCGCCTTATCGCCGTACACGGAAAGCCGTTTTCCTGCGGCCTGAATCGCTTCGCCGTCCTGGTCGATGCCGATGAGCCGACCCGTTCCCGTGAGTCTTTTCAGGATTTCAAAGGAATGTCCGCCTCCCCCGAGCGTCCCGTCCAGGTACACACCGTCCGGCCGGATATTCAGAAGCTCAATGGTTTCGTTCAGGAGAACGGATTTATGCGAGAACTCCATCATTACAGTTCAAGGCTCGACAGTCCGTCGGCGATTTCATTGATATCGGTCTCTTCGTCATACTTCTTCCAGGCTTCCTCAGCCCAGACTTCCACATGATCGTTCACACCGATCAGCACCGCGTCTTTCTTCAGTTCGGCGTACTCTCTCATATTCGCCGGAATCAGAATTCTGCCCTGTTTGTCCACTTCGATCGTCTGGCTGTTTCCGAAATAGAATCTTCTTAAGCGCCGGGCGGGTTCACTGGAAATCTTCGGAAGGGTGTCGAGCTTTTCGATAAACTCCTCCCATCCTGCATTCGGGTAAATGGCCAGGCAGTGATCCAGACTCTTCGTAATGACAAAGCTGTCCCCTAAAGTTTCGCGCAGCTTCGCCGGGACGATCAGGCGTCCCTTGGCGTCGAGCGAATGACTGTAGGTTCCGAGCATCATACGGATCAGGCTTTCCTTTCCGGAAGACGTGCCACTTTCTGACACTATCTCCCACATTATTTCGGAGAGTACCTATATAATACTCGATTCGACCATGAAATGCAAGTGTTTTTTTCTTTATTTCTAATCATTTTTGTAATGTGGTGGAAAGTGGTGCGATTGAATTACAAAACGCTCTTTTTACTCTTATATGTGAGGAAAAGCTGCACCCATAAACGGCAAAAACAGGCCGCCGGGCTGTTGCAAAAGCCCGGCGGCCTGTTTTCAATATAGTATATGAAGATTGTTTTTTTCGCGGATACTCCCCTGCGCTGAGGGCCTTAAGTGCGCTTTAGGAAGCTGCCTTTTTCCTGTCCGAAAGGAGTCTTCCGGAGAGCTTTTCCGACGCCTTCTGAAGAAGGAACGCTGCCGCCGCAATACTTACAAGCACCAGGAAGGCAAGAAGCAGCGCGCGTTTTTTGGAGCCGGGGTCCGCTGTAAAGAAGCGAAGGCCCCCGAGTTCGTTGATGAAGATATGATGCACAAGAAACAGCGAATACTCGTAAATACTGACCGTCCTAAGGATCCGCCGGATGCCTTCCGGGAGTTTTTTAAGAAGCGGTTCCGCCGTAAAGAGCACCAGGAACAGAGAAACCGCATCCGCTATAATAAAGTACTCGATCTTCAGTGGAATATCCAGGGGAAGGAAGGACACAAGAAGGACAAGAAGCCCCGCCGTAAGGAGCCCCGGATTTCCTTTCTTCAGGTTCTTCGCCGCCCACATGCCGAAAAGAAAGGCAAAGAGCTTCACCGAGAAGCCCGTATACTCCGGAAAAGCAAAGGGATAGAAGAAAACCCACAGAAGGTACACCGCTCCTGCCGCCCCGAAGAAGAAATGGTTCCACTTCTTAATGAGGACGCGAAGAAGCGGAAACACGAGGTACATCAATACAAGCGCACCGATGAACCACTCTCCGATCCCCATATCGACCGTCTGGAATCCGTGCTGAGAGAGATACGACGACATTCCGGGAAGGAGGAAAACCGCGCGCCACTTCGGGACGGCGGGATCGAAAGGCCAGCCCTTCTGTCTAAGAAAAAGGAAGACAAAGTACAGAAGAGACACGAGGTAGTACGGAATCATGATCTTCAGGAAGCGCTTTTTGTAAAATTCCGCAGCCGAAAAGCTCTTCTTTTTCTCGGCGCCGAGCATCAGGCCGAAGCCGGACAGAATGAAAAACACCGCCACCGAGACCGCAGCCACGCTGAAGTGCCCGTAGGTCATCGAATAATTCACCGGCGCGCCGCGCATCCCGCGCTCCGCCGCGAAATGGAACACCAGGACCGCCAGAAATGCCGCAGCCCGAAGTAAATCTACAAATACAAACATCTTTTCCCCCGTAACTTAACGCATAGGCGTTTCGCGTTTTCTCTTTTTGTCCGCCGCAATAAAACCCACAGTCAGAATAACATGACGCAGGCCCAAGTTCAAGCACTTTTGCAATTCTTTCGATATTGCCTGTATATTTACTTGAGAAAAAATACAATCTGTGCTATAACCCGAGTTTGCCACTTGAAGACGAGAAAACGGAGCCCTAACGGCTCCGTT
>CAMVNR010000060.1 GCA_947168905.1 uncultured Lachnospiraceae bacterium | reverse complement strand
AAAAGAAAGAAGCTGTCCGGTCTCGGGCCGGATGACCGGTACGCCGTCCTCAATTGCTTCCTTCCTGATCTCTTCTAAGCTTAAGTTTCCCGGCCGCTCGAGCGAACGGATAAATGCAGATATTCTGTCTTCTGTGATCATGGTGATTTCGAGCTTTCCGCCTGCTTCAGGTATTCCTGATTCAGGTATTTGATAATATCCTTCGAGCTGTTCTTGCTGTATACGGTATAGGTACCGGGCGCGATCCTGCACTTATAGACCTTGGACTGAATGAAAAATGCCGCTGCGGAGCGGATCACGCCGGCCTTCTTCAGCTCCAGACCGACGAGGATCGTGCTCTCTCCCTTCTTGATGGTCAGCTCGTAAGCGATGTTCTCCGAGCGCGAATCGGTCATCGCGTCGTCCGTGAACACCAGTCTCCCAAGCCTGAAGGAAAGCACTGACAGAATCACGCCGGCAACAAGAAGCATGACTGCCAGCGCGATCTTGATATAATGGAGGATCTCGTCCTTATTTCTTTTCTTCTTCCTGCCGGACGCCATTTTTCTATTCCACTTCCATGATGATCGGGAGGATCACCGGACTTCTCTTCATCAGACGCCAGAAATAGCTTCCCAGGTCCTCTCTGACCTGCGTCTTGATTCTCGCCCAGTCGACATATCTGGAGTCTTCACGCGCGTAATCGATCGCCTGAAGGCAGATATTCCTCGCTTCTTCCATCAGTCCTTCCGCCTCGCGCACATAGACAAAGCCGCGGGAGACGATGTCGGGACCGGCGAGAAGCTCGCCCGACGCTTTGCTGAAAGTCATCGCAATGATGATGATTCCATCCAGTGACAGATTCTGGCGGTCGCGAAGCACAATATTTCCGACATCTCCGATGCCCAGACCGTCCACCATGATTCCGCCGTGCTGCACAGATCCCGTGACTCTCGCCGATTCGGACGACAGCGAAAGCACATCGCCGGAATTCAGCATGAACACATTTTCCTTCGGGATCTGCAGATCCTTCGCGATCTGCGCGTTCGCCATGCGGTGACGGTATTCCCCGTGCACCGGAATGGCATATTTCGGGCGCACCAGCGAGTAGATCAGCTTGATCTCTTCCTGGCATGCGTGTCCGGATACATGGGTTTCCCGGTTGATAATCGTCGCTCCCTGAATGGACAGGTCGTTTACAACCTTCGACACCGCCCGCTCGTTTCCGGGAATGGGCGTCGAGGAAAAGATCACCACGTCCGAAGGCGTAATGGTAATGCGTTTATGCTGTCCTGCGGCAACCCTGGAGAGCGCCGCCATTGCTTCGCCCTGGGAGCCGGTCATGATGATCACCGTTTTCTCGTCCGGATAGTCCTTCAGATTCTCCGTATCAATCAGGGCCCCTTCCGGGATCTTCAGATACTCGAGGTCCTGCGCCAGCTGGAAGATGCTGATCATTGACCTGCCTTCGATCGCCACCTTCCTTCCTGCTTTGGTCGCGGCATTGATAATCTGCTGAACGCGGTCTACGTTCGAGGCGAAGGTTGCGACCAGGATCCGGCTGTTCGGATAATCCTGGAAAGCTTTGTCAAAGGTTTCTCCGACCGAGCGCTCCGTCGGCGTAAAGCCGGGACGGATGGCGTTTGTGGAATCCGACAGAAGCGCAAGCACTCCTTTTTTGCCGAATTCCGCCAGCCTCGGAAGGTCCACCATCGTTCCGAAAACCGGCGTATAATCGATCTTGAAATCCCCGGTGTGAATAATGGTCCCCGCGGGGGAGGTAATCGCAAGCATGGCCGCATCCGCAATACTGTGGTTGGAGCGGATAAACTCCACCTTAAAATCTCCCGCGTCGACAACGTCTCCGTATTTCACAATATGGCGCTCTACTGTGCCTGCCATCTCATGCTCTTCGAGCTTTCCTTCAATGATCGCCATGGTAAGGCGCGTCGCATAGATCGGAACATTCAGCTCCTTCAGAACATAGGGCAGCGCGCCGATATGATCCTCATGTCCGTGCGTAATGAAGAAGCCCTTCACCTTCTCACGGTTTTCCTGAAGATAGGTTGTATCCGGAACGACCAGATCCACGCCGAGCATCTCGATCGAGGGGAATGCGAGTCCGCAGTCCACGACGATAATACTCTGCCCGTATTCGAACGCGGTAATATTCATGCCAATCTGCTCAAGGCCTCCCAGCGGCACAATATTCACGATCCGTTCCGAGGTATTGTCATAATAATTTTTCTTTTTCGTCTGAGACAAATTAACCTCCTGATTACATCTCTATATCTGTATCATCCAGGAGCTCTGCGAATATTTTCTGAAGCGCAGCCAGAATTTCCTCGTCTTCCACCATCTCGTATACGGCTTCCCTGTCTTCGGGAAGGGAAGTGTCCTTCAGAATATAACAGTCCGCCTCATCTTCCTCGGAATCCGTCACCAGAAGATAATTCGTCCCGTTCACCCGGGTCTCTTCAATCACGTAAAAAAGGACCTCTCCATCCTCCGTTTCAAATACAATCTGCTCTTCCATATCAATGCTCCTGTGCTTGCATGTTCATATAATCCTGCAGAATCAGCGCGGCGGCGATACTGTCGATGACTTTTTTCCGCTGGCCCTTCTCTACGCCGCTTTCTTCCAGGATTTCATCCGCCGCCACGGTCGTCAGCCGTTCGTCCATCATATGGACGGGCAGTCCCGTCCGGCGGGCAAGAGACGCCGCAAACTCCTCTGAAAGCCGGGCTCTCTCTCCTTTTTCTCCGCTCATGAGAACCGGAAGCCCCACGACAATTTCCGTCACTTCATATTCGGCGATCAGTTCCTCGATGCGCCGAAATGTCTTTCTGAGCTTGTTTTCTTCGCTTCTTTCAATGGTTTCGATACTTTCGGCAAACAGAAAAAGCGGGTCGGTCACAGCGACGCCGACCGTCTTCTTCCCGTAGTCCAGCCCCATGATTCTCATAATGCGGTATCGATATAATGCTCCACAAGTTCCGACAGTAGCTCGTCTCTCTCCGCCTTCATAATCAGCGAGCGGGCGTTCTGGTAATTCGTAATGTAGGTCGGATCTCCCGACATAATATAACCGACGATCTGGGTTACCGGGTTGTAGCCTTTTTCCTTCAGCGCGGCATAAACCTGCTTCAGGACCTCGGAAGCAGGCATCCGGTTCGGTGTTTCATAAGCGTTCATTCCGGGAAGCCGGATGAACTGGGTATCGTTAAAATCAGACATAATGCCGGTACCTCCTGCAAAATCTGGATTAACACGGTAAAACCGGGAACATTTCCCGAATTACTTAGAATAATTTATTATATACGATTTTCACGAATTCTTCAATATGTCAGAAGTGAATTTTCCTTGAATATTCCCTGAATTCGGGCAGATTCCGTCAGTCTGTGCCTGCGGGAAGATAAAGGATTCCGGGCGCAGCACATTCCTCCGCCTTTCCGCTTACAATCACGTTTTCCCGAAGGTTCTTCGAAGAGACCGCCGTCCGGAGATATTCTTTCGTATAGCCGAAATAAACCTCCTGCCCGAAAAGCATTCCTTTCTGCTCCGTGAGGACGGATACTTCTCTTCCGATAAAGCGTTTCCGGTAGGCTTCTGACAGCTCCTCCCCGACACCGATCAGGATTCCGGAGCGTTCGTTCTTGATTTCTTCCGGCACCTGATCGGGCATTCTGTCGGCAGCGGTTCCCTTCCTCCGCGAGTATTTGAAAACATGAAGCTCGGAGAATGCAGCCCTACGGATGAATTCGCAGGTCTCGGAGAATTCCCGCTCCGTTTCGCCGGGGAAGCCTGCGATCACGTCCGTCGTCAGCGCAGGGTCGTCGAAAAAGCTTCGTAAAATGCCGCAGCTTTCGAGATACTCCTCCGGCGTGTAATGCCGGTTCATCCGCCTAAGCGTGTCTCTTGAGCCGCTCTGAAGCGACAGATGGAAGTGCGGACAGATTTTCGGAAGCGCCGAAAGCCTTTTTGCAAATTCCTCCGTGACAATCCTCGGCTCAAGCGAGCCGAAACGGATCCGCTTCACGCCGGGAATCTCGTGCACCGCTTCCGTCAGTTTCAGGAGCTCGTCCCCGGCAGGATCCGGAAAATCCCTCCCGTAGGAGCTTAAATGAATGCCGGTCAGCACGAATTCCTGCACGCCCCGTAAGGAAAGCTCCCGGATCTCCGAAACCGCATCCCCGATCTCCCTGCTCCGGATTCTTCCGCGCGCGTAGGGGATAATGCAGTAGGAGCAGAACTGATTGCAGCCGTCCTGCACCTTGATATCCGCTCTTGTGTGGCTTGAAAGCGTATGAAGCGCCATCGCGGAAAAAGGCGAGGGCTTTGAAAGATCCTTTACCGGCCGGCGGATTCCTTTCCCGATATAGGCGGAAAGAATTCCGACAAGATCCTGCTTCTCATCTGCGCCGATAAGAATATCCGCGATTCCTTCCGCGAGAAGCTTTTCACCCTCCACCTGCGCATAGCATCCGCAGGCTGCTACGATGGCTTCCGGATTGATTTTCCTCGGCCGGCGAAGATAGGACCTTGACTTCTTATCCGCGGTATTCGTCACGGTGCAGGTATTGACGATATAAACGTCCGCCATCCCGTCGAAAGGCACCACCGAAGCGCCTGCTTCCCGGACGAGCTCCTGCATGACTTCGCTCTCGTAAATATTCACCTTGCAGCCGAGTGTATGAAAGGCGATTTTCAGCTTATTCAGTTCCGTGCTTGACATTTTCCCCTCAAACCATTACAATAATCTGTGTAAACCCAAAAAGGAGGGATATTTCATGAAATCTGTTCAGATTTGTTTAAATTCCATCGATAAAGTAAAATCTTTCGTTAATGATCTCGCCAAGTTTGATTCCGACTTTGATCTGGTATCCGGGCGCTACGTCATCGACGCCAAATCCATCATGGGTATTTTCTCTCTGGATCTGTCAAAACCGATCAACCTGAATATTCACGGCGACAAGCAAATCGATGAGATTCTCGAGACGCTGGATCCATATATCATTAAAGACTGATCGATAAAAAGATTTTTTTGCAGCGGCCCTTTTTAAGGGGCCGCTGTTTTCTTTCTTCGTTTACTGACAGAGAATCACTTCGTCGCTTTCGATCGCTTCCTGCAGAAGCTCCGGAATCACGTCCTTCAGATTCTCCTCCGACTTTTCAATCGCCGAAAGCCTCGGTTTTGTGACCGGGTGCTTCGCTACAAAAATGGTACAGCAGTCCTCATACGGCAGGATCGAGGTCTCAAAGGTGCCGATTTTCTCGGAAATTTCCACAATGTCATTTTTATCAAAGGCGATCAGCGGCCGGTATACGGGAAGCATGCAGACACTGTTGGTGCAAAGAAGCGACTGCATGGTCTGCGACGCCACCTGTCCGATCGATTCGCCCGTCACGAGGCATTCGCACTCGTTCTCTCTCGCGATATGCTCCGCGATCTTCATCATATAGCGCCGCATAATGATTGTCAGTTCGTCATGCGGGCATTTCTCATAGATCGCGAGCTGGATATCCGTGAAATTGATCACATGAAGCCGGATCGGGCCGGTATAGCGCGAAATGATTTTCGCAAGATCCACGACCTTCTGTTTTGCGCGGTCCGAGGTATAGGGCGGCGCATGAAAATAGACCGCGTCGATGAAGACGCCGCGTCTTGAAATCATATACCCCGCTACCGGCGAATCGATTCCGCCGGAAAGGAGAAGCATCGCCTTTCCCGAGCTTCCGAGCGGCATTCCGCCCGGTCCGCGGATTTCCCCGGAATAAATATTGATAAAGTCCTCGCGCACCTCCACCCTTAAGAGCATGTCCGGGTGATGCACGTCGACACGCATCTCGGGGAAAGCCTGCAGAATGTCATGACCGAGTTCGGCGTTCATTTCCTGGGAATTCAGCTCATAGTCCTTCCGGGAACGCCGGCACTCGACCTTAAAGCTTAGGTTCCTGTCTGGACAGGTCGCGTCCACATACCGGATCACCTGCTCTGAAAGGTCCTTAAAGCCCTTGTCCTCAACACGCAGCACCGGACAGATCCACAGAATTCCGAATACGTGCTGCAATTCTTCGATCACATCCTCCTGATCGTATGCGCCGCTGCACTCGACGTAAATCCGTCCCTGGGTTTTCTTCACCGTAAAATCACCTTCGACTTTCCGTAAGTGAAAACGGATCTGCTTGACGAGAGCATCCTCGAAATATTTGCGGTTATTGCCTTTGATCGCGATCTCCGAATATTTGATCAGAAATGCATGGTATTTCATCTTCTTGTAAACCTCCGAAGTACAGGTAAGATTTCCTTCAGTGCATGGAGCGTCCGGTCAATTTCCTCCTCCGTGCTGTTCACCGACAGGGAGAAGCGGATCGTACCCTCCTGCTCTTCTTTTGTAAGACCGATTGACAGGAGCGTACTGATTTCCGACGGATGGGAGGACGCGCATGCAGACCCGGAGGAAACATAGATTCCGCGGTCCTCAAGCGCGTGGAGAAGCACCTCGGAACGGACATCCCGGAAACTGCAGCTTAAGATCTGCGGTGCCGAGTCCCGGCCGGTTTTTCCGTTGATCTTCGTCCCTTCGATCGTCTGAAGGCCTTCTGTGAGGCGGGCCTTCAGGCTGTAGAGCTTCTCGATATTCTCATCAAAATGCGCGTAAAGCTTCCCGGCCGCAAGCCCTAAGCCCGCTTCCCCGGGCACATTTTCCGTGCCGGACCGGTAGCCCTTCTGCTGCCCTCCGCCGTAAATGAGCGGCTTGATTTTCACGCGGTCGGCAATATACAGGAAGCCGATTCCCTTCGGCCCGTGAAGCTTATGACCGCTGACGGACAGGAGGTCGATATTCATCCGTTTCGGATAGATGCGGTATTTCCCGTAGGACTGGATCGCGTCCACATGAAAAAGGATCTCCGGGCGCTCCCTCCTGAGCATTTCCCCGATTTCTTCAATCGGCTGCACCGATCCGATCTCGTTATTCACATGCATCACGGAAACAAGGATTGTATCCGGGCGGAGCGCGTTTCGCAGGTCACTTACGGAAACGATACCGTTGCTGTCGGCCGGAAGCCAGGTGACTTCATAGCCCTGTTCCTCCAGATACCGCATGGTATTCTTCACGCTCGGATGCTCGATGGACGTCGTGACAAGGTGCATGCCCATCCGCCGGTTCGCTTCCGCCGCGCCGCGGATCGCCCAGTTGTTGGATTCTGTTCCGCCGGAAGTGAAAAAGATATTTTTCGGCTCGCACTTCAGCGTCGAAGCGATCTGTTCCTTCGCAGTCTTCGTATATTTTTCAGCCTCAGACCCTTTTCTGTGCAGGGAAGCGGCATTTCCGTAGTCCTCATCCATGACTTTTCTCATCAGCTCGAGGACTTCAGGGTCCACACGGGTTGTCGCGGAATTGTCAAGATATATTTCCATGATCCGTTCTTTCTTTTCGTCTGTGTCTTATGATGTCTGTTCGAAAAACTCCAGCCGGAATCCAAGAACCGACAGAAGGTATAATGGCGCGGTTTCCGTCCTCAGAATCCTCTTTCCGAGCGTAACCGTCCGCGCGCCGGATTCCTCCAGTATCTTTGCCTCCGCATCGTCGAAGCCGCCCTCCGGCCCGATAAATACGCCGATGGTCTCTCCCGGGGAAACCGACTCGAAAACCCGCCGCGTTTCTTCCGGATTCTCCGCCTTTTCATAGGCAAAAATCACGGTGCTGCAGTTTGATGCGGCATATTCTGCGGCTTCTTCAAAGCCCATGACGCCATGGATTTCGGGTACCAGATCCCTGCCGGACTGCTTTGCCGCAGCTTCCGCGATTTTACGCAGGCGTTCCAGCTTCTTTCCTTCTTTCCCGGCTTCGATTTTCGCCACACAGCGCTTCATTGCGACGGGGATAATTTCCGCCGCCCCGAGTTCCACGCTTTTCTGGATGATCCAGTCGAACTTCTCTCCCTTCGGAATTCCCTGGAACAGGAGGATTTTCGCCGGAAGCTCCCGGCTTTTTCCCTCGATGTCCACAATTTTCAGGAGCGCTTCTCCTTCGGTATAGGAGACGATCTCACAAATCAGGCGTTTTTCCTCTCCGTCCGAAACCGAGACGCATTCGCCGGGCTTTAAGCGAAGCACATTCTTCATATGGTTCAGATCGCCGCCCAGGATATGCACGCCGTCCGGGCGAAAACTGTCCTTCGGTACGAAAAAATGATTCATGTATGTTTACCCGATCCGTTTCACTGTAAAGGAAACCCATTCTCCCTGAACGTCCGAATCCACGATTTCAAAATGCGGATTCTCCGAAAGCGCTTTCCTGACCGCTTCCTCCTTCAGGTTGATAATTCCGGAGACCGTGAGATATGCTCCCATTTTCATCTGCTTCCAGACGACCTTCTGGAGCGGTATGATAATGTCAGCCAGGATATTCGCGAGCACGAAATCATACTTCTCGAAGCCCGCCCGCTGCTGTACGTCCTCATCATCGATGATATTCCCGAGAATGACCGGGAAGCGTTCGGGCGCGATGCCGTTCAGGAGGATATTCTCTTCCGCCTGCGAGACGGCCAAAGGATCGATATCCGTTCCGAAGGCTTCCGCTGCCCCGAGCTTTAAGGCCAGGATTCCGAGGATTCCAGACCCTGTTCCGACGTCGAGCACCCGGTCGCCGGGCTTCATAAACTTCCGGATTCCGTGAATGCAGAGCTGCGTCGTTTCATGCGACCCGGTCCCGAACGCGGTTCCGGGGTCGATTTCAATCATGATTTCCGAATGATCCTCCTCCGGCTTTTCCACCCAGGTAGGCTTGATCAGGATATTGTCGACCGTGAATGCATGGAAATGTTCTTTCCAGTTATTGATCCAGTCCACATCCTCGGTCTCGCCGACCGCGATCCTGCCTTCCCCGATATCGCAGAAGTCCTCAAGCTCCGTAAGAGCCTCCTTTACTTTCTCCAGAAGCTTGGCGGTTTCGTCTGTCTCGTTCTCGTCTTCTTCCAGATAGAATACCACTTCCGCCTTTCCGTCGTCTTCCTCGGCTTCCGGCATGACATCCTTAAAAATCTCCATGGTGTCTCCGGAGAGAATCGGCTTCCGGTCGCGGACCTCGGCGCCGGAAATTCCAAGCTCCGACAGGGCGTCGACCACCAGGTCCTCCGCCTCGGAGGTCGTAAAAATCGTAATTTCTTTCCACTTCATCTTTTCTTCAATCTCCCGCCTGCACTGTGTCTTACTGTATCAGCGCTCCGTAAGCGTTAAACTGGTGCACCGCGCCACCGATCACCATCCGTCCGGTCGCGAGTCTTCCGTCTCCCTGGCAGTAGCAGGTCACGCCTTCCGCCGTCACCCAACCGGTCACCAGCCGTCCGTCTTCGCCCGCATAGAAGCGTCCGCAGAAGCCGTGGGCGATCGCGCCGTCCTCATTGGTATAGAAGATGCCCTCCGGCACTTCGACGCCGCCGCCGCATTTTAAGAGTCCGAAATCGTCGATCACATAGGTCTGTCCGTTCCAGTCGGTCAGCCCGCTTTTTAACATCTCGCCCGTATAGAGCACATGAAAGCCGATGCCCGTCTCCTCTCCCGAAGCCTGCGTGACGAAGATCTGAACCATGTAAGCTCCGTGATACGGGAGGCTTAAATGCACGCCCATCCGCGGCTTTGCCTCCGCCGGGGTCCCGAATACAGCGGCACCGGTGCCCTTCGTCAGATCCCAGTATACGATCCGGGTCGACTGTCCGCCGTTGTCGATCACATAGTAGAGATCGACGCCGGTATCGTCCGTTTTTCTGATCAGCATGTTATGGGCAAGCGCTTTCAGGGACGGCGCCCGATCCTCCAGCTTCGCATACGCGTACTCGGCGATGTTTTCGGTATCTTCATACTGGTTTCCGTTGTCCGAATGCATCGTGCAGATATACAGCTTCCTGCCGTTTCTCTCGGCAGCCGTCACCAGCGTGCCCTGCGCATTCACGGTCCATCCCGGCTTTCCGGCGTAGACCCCGTTTACAGGCATATTTCCGCTGACCATCCGGTGCCCCATGATGCAGGAGCGCTCCGCAGCGTACTCCGTCGCCGGAATCGTATAGCTCTTCGTGCTGAGAATCGTCCGGAGCGTTTCATTCTGAAGCGCGCATTTCAGGATGACGGCCATATCGTAGGCGCAGGTATAATGCCCTTCGGCATCCAGTCCGTGGGCGTTGACAAAATGAGAATGCGAAAGCCCGAGTTCAGCCACCTTCTGGTTCATCATTTCCGCGAAGGCTTCCGAACTCCCTGCAACATGATCCGCGAGAATATTTCCGGCGGAATTTGTCGAAGAAAGAATCAGCGCGTACAGAAGGTCCAGCACCGTGACCGTTTCGAACGGTTTAAAGGAAGGGTATACACCCGAGCTCATCGGCTCGAGATTGTCGGTGACGGAGGACTCCTGGATCGTCACAGCGGCAGAAAGATCCGCATGCTCCACCACGACAAGCGCAGTCAGGACCTTCGTGATGCTCGCCGGAGCGTAGGTTTTCAGTTCCTTCCGTCCGATCACCACCTGTCCGTCCTCATCGAGGACGCAGTAGGCCTGCGAATCGACCCCGAGTTCAGCGCTGTCATAAAGGCGGCCGAGCATCTCGTCCTCGTTCTCCTCGGCTTCCGCCGTGCCTGCTTCGGGCATGGGGAGCGTCTCAATCGTCCAGGTCTTTGACTCGGCGGTTTCCCCGCTCTCCTCTTCCAGGCTCTTTCCGGCGGTTTCCGTGCCGGCGGTTTCCCTTGTGAACTCCTGTCCGGGAGCTTCGGTTCCTCCCGGTATCTCCCCGCAGCCGGAAAACAGTAAGACTGCGGCGGCAAGGATACTGACAGTTTTTCTCAGACTAATCATCGACCCCATCCTTTATCTGTTTCGCGTAAAATATCCTGTCATTTTCTGTATGCGCAGCGGATGCACCGTCTTTTAGGAGCGGTTCGCCGCGGGAAGAAAAAACTTCCGGCTGCTGCGCCGTAAGACACAAGAAACGGGGGATTCCGTACATGAGCGGAACCCCCCGAACAAAAAAATGTACGTGAGAGGATTCGAACCCCCGGCCTTCTGATCCGTAGTCAGACGCTCTATCCAGCTGAGCTACACGTACATGATGTCTTTTCGGACAACAGCAACATTATAACACTTCTTAGAGATTTGTCAATCCCTAAAATTTAAAAATGAATTTGCTGCGCCCGCGTGAAATCTCTGACCTTTTGCGTCGTTAAACAGGCGTCCCTATCATAACACAGCCTTTCTGGAAAGTCAAACAAGTATAGGGGCATCAATTCACAAAAAACAGTGTACTTTTCGCTAAACTCTGCTATACTTTTCCTTAAAAGAAAACATCCGGGAGGAATCTTACGATGCTTAGAATCTGCAATGATGCCGTCGAGCGGCGTTACGACAAAGAACTTCTGAGAGTAGAGGCCTGGGGAAAAGGCTTAAGGGTTCGTGCGACCGAAAGACAGGCTTTCCTGTCGGAGGAGATCGGCGCGCTCCTTCCGGAGCGTAAAGGCGCCGGCTGCGAATCCGGAAACGTTTCCGTCAGGATCGAAGGAAAGGAAGCCCTGATTTCAAACGGCGGAATCCGCTGCCGTATTCTCGCAAACGGAGAGCTGAAATTCTTCAATGACCGGGACGAGATCGTCCTCGAGGAATACAACCGCACGCGGAATATGTACGAATCGACCGACCATTTCGAATCCGCGCTCGAAATCCTCTCCCGCACCTTCGACCCGGTGCAGGGAGCGGACGACTACCGCCTCACGGTGCGCTTTGAGGCCTGCGACGGTGAAAAAATCTTCGGCATGGGACAGTATCAGCAGCCCTATCTTGATCAGAAAGGCTGCATTATCGAGCTCTCGCAGCGCAATTCCCAGTCCTCTGTCCCGTTCCTGATCTCGAGCCGCGGTTACGGAATGCTCTGGAATAATCCAGCGATCGGGCATGTGACCTTCGGCCGGAACCTGACGGAATGGACCGCGGAATCGACCAAAGAAATGGACTACTGGATCGTCGCGGCGGATACCCCCGCCAAAATCGAAGAAGCTTATGCCGAAGTTGCCGGTACGGTTCCGATGATGCCTGAGTACGGCCTCGGATTCTGGCAGTGCAAGCTGCGCTATCAGACTCAGGAGGAAATTCTCGAGGTTGCCCGCCGCTACAGGCGCGAAAACATTCCGCTGGACGTCATTGTCGTCGACTATTTCCACTGGCCGCATCAGGGCGACTGGGACTTTGACCGGGACTACTGGCCGGACCCGAAGGCCATGGTTGACGAGCTGACGGAAATGGGCATCACACTGATGGTGTCCGTATGGCCAACTGTCCAGACTGATTCCGTGAACTATGCCGAAATGGCTGAGAACGGCTTCCTGATCCGTGCAGAGCACGGGAAGAACACTTCTTTCCTCGCAGGCGCGGCCGTCACGGATATGACGAACCCCGGCGCGCGGGAATTCGTTTTCAGTGTACTCAAGAGAAACTACTATGATCTCGGGATCCGCCTGTTCTGGCTGGATGAAGCAGAGCCCGAGCTCACAGGCTACGAATATAAGCACTACCGCTACTTTATGGGACCGGACGTTGAAATCGGGAACCGCTATCCGCTTGACTATGCCAGGATGGCCTATGAAGGAATGGAAAAAGAAGGACAGGAAAACATCGTGAACCTGATCCGCTGCGCCTGGGCCGGTTCCCAGCGTTACGGCGCGCTTGTCTGGTCGGGAGATATCGACTCGTCCTTCCGTTCGCTTCGGAACCAGCTCAGCGCCGGCCTCAACATGGGCATTGCCGGCATCCCCTGGTGGACAACCGACATCGGCGGCTTTCATGGCGGTAACATTTACAGCGAGCGGTTTAAGGAGCTTCTCGCCCGCTGGTTCGCCTTTGGCTGCTTCTGTCCGGTCATGCGCCTGCACGGCTTCCGCGCGCCCTTCAAGGAGCCTCTTGGCACAAGCGGCGGAGGCGCCACGATCTCCGGAGCCGAAAACGAGATCTGGAGCTATGGTCCCGAGATCTTCGAAATCTGCAAAAAATATATTGCGCTTCGCGAGCGTCTCCGGCCGTACATCCGGAAGCTGATGAAGGAAGCGCATGAAAAAGGGACGCCCGTCATGCGTCCGCTCTTCTATGATTTTCCGAAGGACTCCCGCGCCTGGGAAATCGACGACGAGTATATGTTCGGCCCGGAAATCCTCGTCGCGCCGGTTCTTAAAGAAGGGATCACAGAGCGCGCGGTATACCTTCCGGACGGCATGTGGATGAACATGGAGGACGGCACAGAGTATCAGGGAAATCAAACGATTACTGCTCCCGCCCCGATCGACGTGATTCCGGTATTCCGGAAGATCTGAAAAAAGCGCCGTTACGAATGCGAACAATCCCGGAAGGCGGCTTCATGCCGCTTCCGGGATTGTGTGTCTTTATGATTCTCCGAGAAGCTTCTTCAGGTATCTCACCATGCCTGTTTCAAGCCCCGCTTCTCCGAAGGCCCAGCGGTTCTGAAGAGACTTCAGGAAACGCGCGCGCATGGCAGCATTGTCCGAAGAAGTGTCCTGATTTTCCTCCACAAAAGGCGCGGACCAGCTCCTTGCAGGCGCCGGATCGGCTTTTGTCCATGTATGCCAGTCCCCGGCCGTATCCTTCCCGGCGAGCCTCGACTCGGCAAAATCAAGCAGCACCGTCCAGTCCTGCAGATTCAGCGCGTGTCCGCCTTCCCTGAAATGAATCGCGCAGTCCTTCTCCCGTTTGAGGAAGCGGTACACCTCTGAGACGGCGCTCCAGGATACAAGCGTTCCATAGGGATTCGCCCAGGTATCGTCCAGGCCTTCGAGAATGAGAAGGGGACGGGGCGCGATCACAGCGCCGATAAAATTCGCGTCGAAACGGAGTTCATTTTCCCGGGCATGGGCACTCGGTTCGTCCGCGCCGAAGTCCTTGAGGGACGGCAGGAACCAGTGCGGGAAATTGTCTTTCAGCATGCTTCCCAAAGTCTCCACAGCGCCGGTCTCAGCCCCAAAGCGCGATCCCCACGCGCGAAGGCTCCCCATGCCGCCGCAGCCGGAGCCGGCAGCAATCACCACCTTTGCGCGTTCTTCATGAACCGCACAGGCAAGCGCCGCTTTCCCATAGCGGGAATGCCCTGCGACCGTGAATGCATTTGTGCTGATAAAGTCCGTCGTTTCCAGAAAGTCCATCACCCTGGACAGAAGCCAGCCCCACATCGCGATCACCCGGAAGCTGTACTGCGGATACGCCCGGTAAAGCGTTCCTTTCTCATAATCCGGCTCATCCGGTGCAGCATCGTCCGTTAAGGGCGTCGCGATCAGAAATCCGCGCGACACGGCCGTCCTGGCGATTTCTTCATCCACATAGCCTCCGCAGAAAACAATCGGCTTCGCGCTGCCCTCTTTCGGACGGATCACTGCTGTCTTTTCATGCACACTGTGCTCCGGACCGAACGAAAGATTATATACTTCAAAAATGGCCGCCCCGTCCCAGAGCTCCTTCGTAAAAATCTTCTCTGCCTGCACATTTCCCGGTGCCGGCGGAATCTCTCCGTAAAAATCCTCCATCAGAATCTGCCGAAGATAGCTTTGCTGCTGTTCCCAGTCATCTCCCGCAACTGTCTTTCCCTGCTCATTCAGAAAAGGATTCGGTAACTCCCACATCATTCAGTTCCTCCTTGAAAAGAAATTGGTTTCATTTTATCAGATAAATCTCTCAATTGCATGTATTTTAAGCGAAAACATTTCCCCCGGGCAGCTGCCCCGGAGACAGGAGAAAAAGTCCTTGCCACCGGGGGCTTTTCTGTGATACAATGATCAGAACCGAATTTATTAAGAATCAGAGGTGTCCTTTATGGCAAAAACCATCCTGACCGGTGACAGACCCACCGGCAAATTACATATCGGTCATTACGTCGGTTCGCTTCGGCGGCGCGTCGAGCTGCAGAACTCCGGCGAATTTGACAAGATTTTCATCATGATCGCCGATGCGCAGGCCCTGACAGACAATTTCGAAAATCCCGAGAAGGTCCGCCAGAATATCATCGAAGTCGCGCTCGACTATCTCTCGGTCGGCCTCGATCCGAAGGTCTCGACGCTTTTTATTCAGTCACAGATTCCGGAGCTTACGGAGCTTTCCTTTTACTACATGAACCTCGTAACGGTTTCGCGGCTTCAGCGGAATCCCACCGTCAAGTCCGAGATTCAGATGCGGAATTTCGAAGCTTCGATTCCGGTCGGATTTTTCACCTATCCGATCAGCCAGGCCGCAGACATCACGCTTTTCAAGGGCAACGTCGTCCCGGTCGGCGAGGACCAGGAGCCGATGATCGAACAGACCAGAGAAATCGTCCGTAAGTTCAATTCGGTTTACAATACCGACGTCCTTGTGGAGCCTGAAATCCTGCTTCCGGACAACAAAGCCTGCCTGCGTCTTCCCGGCACCGACGGCAAAGCGAAAATGTCAAAGTCGCTCGGAAACTGCATTTATCTTTCCGATCCGGAGGAAGAAGTCCGTAAGAAAGTCATGTCGATGTATACGGACCCGACGCACCTCAAGGTCTCGGATCCGGGACACCTTGAAGGCAACACGGTCTTCACCTACCTCGATGCTTTCTGCAAGCCGGAGCATTTCGCCGAGTACCTGCCGGACTATGAGAATCTCGATGAACTGAAAGCACATTACCAGCGCGGAGGCCTGGGGGATGTCAAGGTCAAGAAGTTCCTCTTCGCCGTCATGCAGGAAGAGCTTTCACCGATCCGCGCACGCCGCGCCGAATGGGAAAAGGACATTCCCGCAGTCTATGAGATCCTTCAGAAGGGCTGCGAGGACGCCCGCGCCGTCGGTCAGCAGACGCTCGCCGAAGTGAAGGACGCCATGAAGATCAACTACTTCTCCGATGCGGAACTGATCCGCGCACAGCAGGAAAAATACAACGCATAACTGAAATAAAAAACAGGAGCACGTCATGAATTTCCATCCGTAACGGTACAGACGGAAGCATGGCCCGCTCCTGTTTTCGCAGGAGAATACATGATCATTTCTTCAGCTTATCTCTCACATTCTCCCGAAGACTTCCTTTCACTCCGGCCGCGGTTTCCCGGATGTTGGTTTTCACGCCGGCTGCGGTTTCCCGGAAACTGTTCTTAACCCCCTCAGCGGTCTCCCGGAAGTTATTCTTCATTTCTTCCGCGTTTTCCCGGAAGTTATCCATCATGCCCTCGGCAGTATCGCGGAATGAGTTGAACCATCTGTCGCCGAATGCCTTCAGGCGCACGCGTTCGCTCATCCCGCTTGACGCAGCCGTAAAGAAATAGTCCGTAACGTCGCGCCGGCGGATCGCATAGATTCTGCGCTGACGCTCCGAAAGCACGAATTCGTAGCGATTCCGGGCAAGTTCGACAGCGTT
>CAMVNR010000059.1 GCA_947168905.1 uncultured Lachnospiraceae bacterium | reverse complement strand
GTACAAGCCCCCACTTCAAAACCCGTTAGGGTTTAAGTGGTGGGTAGTTGACAGTGTTCTTCGTCGTACAATTACAAAAGCGCTCCGGAATCCGAACCGGAGCGCATAAATCTTTTTCGTAACTCCCGGGATCATGGATTTAAATCCGGAAGGATCAGAAATTAAATGCCAAAGCAAAAGCGAGCACAAAGAATGCGATTGCCGCAAACCTTGTAATTTTCTCAAGCTTTCCTTCCGCGGAACGCGACCGGTTCTTCTCCCAGTAGGTGTCCGCCATTCCTCCGATGGTTCCGAGGCCTGCGGATTTGCCCTCCTGAAGCATAATGATCACGATCAGCACCAGACCGACCAGTCCGAAAATGCTCATTAAAATATATCTGATAACTGTAGCAGCCATGTGAATTACTCCTTCAACTTAATCTTCATTTTTACGCACGGCGGATATTATAGCAGAAAGTCCGCCGGCTTGCAAGTATTATTTTTAAATGCCGGTGGCGGGACTTGAACCCGCACGTAGTTACCTACAACAGATTTTGAGTCTGCATCGTCTGCCATTCCGACACACCGGCATGAAATCCTGTGAAACATATGAACTTTATCATATTTTCACAGGATTTGCAAGGTGTTTTTTCTGAATGTCAGCCGACGGGAAGCGTGCTTCCGGACATGAGCATGCCCACATTCTCGCCTGTTCCGGGCTCGGAGACCTCGAACAGCCGGTCATAGCTGTCGAAGCCTGCCAGATCCAGATAGTACCCGGTATTCTCCAGATGAACCTTTTCGTCTGTCGCAAAATAGACGTTGTTCACATCGAACTCGAACGTTTCATAGTCGATATCCGTTATATAAAGCGGAATATACACATATGAATGCTCCTCCTGTCCGTCCACTTCAACCTCCAGCTGGTAGAAGGAATACAGGATATTGTCGTAGGCAGCGCTGTCGGATTCCGGGTCTTTTATGAGCAGACGGTTTCCAAGCGGAAGCATATCCACCATCGTAAAGCCGTTCTCTTCGTACTGGGACATGATGTCGTCTCTGTATACGTTGATCAGTGCTTCGTCAAAGGCATTAAGACGCTCCTCGGGAATCAGGGAAAGCTCATTGTCGTTGAAGACAGGCTTTTCTTCCAGACCCGACACGGTGAAGGTCTTCTCAAATACATTCGGCACTTTCCCGTACTCTTCCGCGAACCACTCGGAGGTGTAATCGTCCTCGTCAATCGTGATGAGGACTTCATCGCCGTTCGACAGATCCGAATCCCAGGGATAATCGTAATAAATATTCTCGCAGGCGGGGTCACAGTTCTCGACATTCAGGGAAGAAATGTAGCCGCTCCCGTTCATTCCCTCGAAAATCAGTTCCAGTCCCTCAAAGGGATCAAAGGTTTCAATATCCTGAAGGCCTTCAACGACAACTGTCTTGGAAGTAACCGAAGGAATCATCCCGTATTCAAGGACCAGATAGTCTTCGAGTCCATCGATATCGATCGAGAAGCTGATCTCGTCGCCGTTCGACAGATTCTCATAGTCCCACCAGTCGGAATCGAGATAAAGAGAATCATAGACCGGGTCGGTTCCTGTAAATTCTGCATTTTCCACCCGGCCCGAGCCGTTATGGCCGGAATAGGTGATCTCAAGCGTCTCGAAGGGATCAAAGGTTTTGGCCTCCGAGAGTCCGCTTACCGTCAGGCTTCTGTCTTCCGCCACAAGCTCTACGTTGATGTACTCGGAAACCTCGGTATTGAGTTCCCAGACAACGTCGATGATATCCCCGTTTTTCAGGTCGAAAACCTCGCTAAGAGAAGGATAGGCGCTGTTCAGCACCACTTCAACAGGATCGGTGTCGAAGCCCTTCTTCGTCCACTTCAGCTTGTCGCCGAAATCCTCCCGGAAGCTCTGTTCATCGAGTGTCCAGTCCGCTTCGCCGTAGCCGTCATAGCCCTCGAACGTCACATCAAGATAGTTGTTGAAGTCGACCGTTACTTTCTGGTTTTTGAAGACAAACAGAATGAGGAAGATCAGCGCTCCCACAAGAAGCAGGGTGACCGCTCCGACAATAATCACCGGAATCAGCCATTTTTTCTTTTTCTTCGCAGGTGCAGCGGGCTTTGGCGGAAGCGGCTGACTCTGCGGCTGAACATAGGGCTGCACAGGCGGAATCTGCTGGCCCTGCGGCTGAACATAGGGCTGCACAGGCGGAATCTGCTGGCCCTGCGGCTGCTGCATCTGGGGTGCCGGCTGTCCCTGCGGAAGCGGCTGCCCCTGCGGCTCGGCATTCTGCTGCGGCTGCACCTCGGGCTGCGGCTTCGGATTCAGCATCTCCGGCGAAAGCACCTGTGTCTCTCCGTCAAAGAAATTACTGTTCGGCGGAGTAATCAGGACAGGGGTGCCGCAGTACGGACAGAACCTGGCCCCGCCCTTCAGTGTTTTCTGACAATTACTGCAGATCATGATGGTACCTCTCTTTCATGTCTTTGTATTTTATTTCCGGAATAATTATCCGATATTTTCTTCACGGCTCATAATATCGAGCTGAAGAGCTTCCAGAAAATGAACATAGACTTCTTTTTTCAGTGCTACGCGGTACGTTCTGTCAATTTCATCAAAAGTAAAGCTTTTCCTTCCGCCCTGAAGCATCCTGTCCCAGAATCTTCGCAGGTCCCGGTACGGAAGGTAATAGATTTCGCCGCGCTCTGTGTAATAAATCAGGAGGAATGAAATTCCGTCCTGCTCTTCCATGTCCTGCATGAATTTCACCTGGTGTTCATGAACATTCGCCAGCGGAAAGGTGTCGGTTTTGCATTCCTTCGCATCGAAGCAGACGGGGATGCCCTGTACGGCGCCGATATAGTCGACGGTACTCTGTTTGTCAAAGTATGCCAGCGTAATATGGCGGCTTTCCGCATCAATATTCACCGGGGTGATCGGCGTCGGCACTTTCTGTATCAGGGCGAGCTTTCTCGTTCTGTAGTCCTCGATCGTATAGTTGATCATTTCCTCAAAGGAAGATCCTCTGAGGCCTCTGCTGTTCCAAGTGGCCAAGTGGCAGGCGCCTCCGTTTCTATAATTCTGCCGGCGAGTTCAGGAAGCGGGCAGGGATCCGGGAACTCGATCCTGCAGGCGTGAAGACACTGCATATCGAGCCCGTATTTTCTGTTCAGGGCAGGGTCTCCGTATTTCGGATCGCCTAAGATCGGATGCCCTGCTGCAGCGAGCTGCGCCCGGATCTGATGGCTTTTCCCCGTGAGAAGCTCCACTGCAAGAAGCGTCCTGTCCCGGTACACCCGGATCGGGTAAACAACCGTATGAATACTCGCGGCGCCGTGCACATTGTACTGGTAGATCCGCACCTTGTTCGTATGCGTATCCTTTACCAGCCAGGAATGATACTCCGTCTTTTCCGTAATCCGCCCGGCGGCCAGCGCGAAATAGTATTTATGCACGGTTCTTTCGCGAAACATTTCGGAAAGTCCCTGCAGGCCGCGAAGCGAGAGCCCCGCACACATAATACCGGAAGTATTCCTGTCGAGCCTGTTCACCACCGCCGGACGGAAGGACTCGAAATCAGAGTCCGAGACCGCGCCTTTTTTTCTCGCGTGAAACACGACCCATTCATTGACCGACACATCGAACTGCGAGGCTTTCTGAGACAGGATCCCCGCCGGCTTCACAAAAATACAGACATCATCGTCTTCGTAAAGCACCGGGATCTCCGGGAAGGAAATGTCCTCCGCGCTGATGTCGCGCGCGTTTCCGCGCATCTTGCGGTAGGTATCCTCCGACAGATAAAACTGAATCGTATCCCCGAAAACCGTCTGCTCGTTTCCGAGCGCGCGTTCATTGTTCAGCGTGATGTTCTTCTTCCGGAGCATCTTGTAGATAAAGCTTTTCGGCGCGGCGCGAAGATGCTTCTGGAGCACTTTATCAAGCCTTTGATTCGATTGATTGATACCAAGTGTAATCTCCGTCATCTTCCGCTCCGTCACAACTGATCATAATGAGCCGTGCCTATTGCCGCTCTATACCCCACGCTCCTGTAATTTTACATGGAGATTGCCAGAAAAACGCCTTCCTGACGGAGGAGAAAATCGTCCGCCGTCTCCCGGTCGGAGGCCGGGAGATTCTGCAGGCGTTTTTCAAAGCTTTTCAGATTAGTGTAAACCGTCACTTCCCCTTCGACCTCGCTCAGTCTCAGGTAATTTTTCAGATATTCGGCGGTTTCCTGGGGGTTCAGGGATTCATCGCCGGAAAAACAGTAAATACCGTTCTCGTGAAACAGGACGTAATTCAGCTCGAAAGCCTTCCCATTCTTTCCTGCGATCAGAAGTCCCGTATCCAGGACCGCCTGTCCGGAAAGCTTTCTGATCCTGTCATACTCTTCCCTCGGCCGGTCCTGATGCTTCAGCATCGGGATCAGGGTGGAAAGCTGCATGGCCATCGGTATAACCAGCATGGCTGCGATAATCGAGTACCAGTTCTTGGTGGTTCCCCTCATCACCAGTCCGTAAACGGCGATTCCCGCAATGACCAGTACAAGCGCAAGCGTCATCAGAAAGAGGTTTCTCTTCCGCTGCCTCAGGTATCCGTAATGGCCTTTATAAGCCCTTTTCATACGATCTGCGCCGCTGCAAGTTCAGCAGCCTTTTCGACAGCCTCGTCCGTACCTGCGGGGTTCTTTCCGCCGGCCTGAGCGAAGTTCGGACGTCCGCCGCCGCCTCCGCCGACAAGGCCTGCGATCCCCTTGATCAGGTTTCCGGCATGCGCGCCGCGCGCGACCGCTCCGTCTGATGCCGCGGCAAGAAGAGACACTTTCTGGCCTGCCGCGGATGCAAGCACAACGATGCAGTCACCGAGCTGCCCCCTTAAGTCGTCCGCAAGGTTCTTCAGTTCGTTCATATCCACATTGTCCATACGGGCGGTGAGAACCTTGATTCCCTTCACGTCGCGGACTCTGTCCATAATACTCGATGCGGCGTGTTTCGCAAGCTCCGCCTTCAGGCTGTCGTTCTCGGACTGAAGCGTTTTATTCTCGGAAAGCAGCGTTTCGATCCTTGCCAGGAGGTTTCCCGTCCCGGTCTTCAGGACGGCTGCCGCCTGATGAAGTTCGGTTTCCAGCTTCCGGTAGTAGTCAAGAACAGCGTCTCCCGTGATGGCTTCGATTCTTCTCACGCCCGCGGCGATTCCCGATTCGGACAGGATCTTGAACGTCATGATGTCTGCCGTGTTCTTCACATGGGTGCCGCCGCAGAACTCGACCGATTCGCCCATAGTCACAACACGGACCTTTTCTCCGTATTTCTCGCCGAAAAGCGCCATCGCGCCGCGTTTTTTCGCTTCTTCGATCGGCAGGACTTCCGTAACGACCGGATAGGAGGCCCGGATATTCGCATTGACGATATCTTCCGCCTTCCGGATTTCTTCCGCGCTGAGCGCCGTAAAATGAGTAAAGTCAAAACGGAGTCTGCTTGCGTTGTTGAGAGAGCCTGCCTGCTCGACGTGGGAGCCGAGGATCTCTCTTAATGCCTGCTGCAGAAGGTGCGTCGCGCTGTGGTTTCTGCAGGTCTTCTGACGGTTCTTTGCATCGACCTTCAGCTGTACCGTATCGCCGAGCGTAAATGAACCCGATTCCACTTCGCCCACATGCGCAGTCTTGCCGCCCTGGAGTTTTCTCGTCTCCTTCACGATGAAGCGTCCGTAAGGACTTTCAATCACGCCGAAGTCGCCTTCCTGACCGCCCATGGTGGCGTAGAAAGCGCTTTCCTTGACAATGATCGAGCCCTTGTCGCCCTCTTCGAGCGTATCGGTAATGGTCCCGTAGTCCGCGATTTTGCCGTTCTCATCCAGCACGCTTTCGTCCCGGAGGACCATGGCCGTGATCACGGATTCGTTTTCACAGCTGTCGTAGCCGACAAACTCGGTCGTGACAGAGGGATCCAGATCGTCGTAGGCAGTCGCGTCCTTCCCCATGTAGTTGGAAACCGCACGGGCGGAGCGCGCCGCGTTTTTCTGCTCCTGCATCGCCGCATCGAAGCCTTCTTCGTCGAGCGTGAAGCCCTCTTCCCCGAGAATTTCCTCGGTCAGATCGCGCGGGAAGCCGAATGTGTCGTAAAGGCGGAAGGCCTCGGCGCCGCCCAGCACCTTTTGTCCGGAGGCTTTCAGTTTTTCCATTTCTTCATTGAGGATGGAGAGGCCGGTATCGATCGTACGGTTGAACTTATTCTCCTCCTCGCGGATTACGGCGAGGATCATCGCCCTTTTCTCCTCCAGTTCGGGATACCCGTCCTTGGAGGTCTCGATGACCGTCGAAGCCAGGTTCGAAAGGAAGGTCGTACGGATGCCAAGCAGCCGGCCGTGTCTTGCAGCGCGGCGAAGAAGCCGGCGAAGCACATAGCCTCTGCCGTTATTGCTGGGCATGATTCCGTCCGAGATCATGAAGGTTACCGAACGGATATGGTCCGTAATGATGCGGATCGAGACGTCCGCTTTTTCGCTGGTCTTATATTTGATGCCCGCGATCTCCCCGACGTGCTCGGTCAGCGCGCGAAGCGTGTCGATTTCAAAAATCGAATCCACGTCCTGCACGACAACGGCCAGACGCTCAAGGCCCATGCCGGTATCGATATTCTTCTGGGCAAGCTCGGTATAATTGCCGTGGCCGTCATTATTGAACTGCGAGAAAACGTCGTTCCAGACCTCGATGTAACGGTCGCAGTCGCAGCCGACGCCGCAGGTGGGCTTTCCGCAGCCGTACTTTTCGCCGCGGTCATAGTAAACCTCCGAGCAGGGACCGCAGGGACCGGAGCCGTGCTCCCAGAAATTGTCTTCCTTTCCGAAGCGGTAAATGCGGTCCGCCGGGATGCCTTCCTGCTTGTTCCAGATTTCAAAGGCTTCGTCGTCGTCCTGATAGATGGACGGATACAGGCGCTCAGGATCCAGGCCGGCGTATTTGGTCAGAAATTCCCAGGTCCAGTGGATGGCTTCTTTCTTGAAGTAATCCCCGAACGAGAAGTTGCCCAGCATCTCAAAGAACGTACCGTGGCGGCCGTCCTTTCCAACGTTGTCGATATCGCCTGTGCGGATGCACTTCTGGCAGGTCGTCACACGGCGGCGCGGAGGGATCTCCTGCCCCGTGAAATAGGGCTTTAAGGGCGCCATGCCCGAATTGATGATCAGAAGGCTGTTGTCATTGTGGGGGACCAGCGAGAAGCTGTTCATCCGAAGGTGTCCGTTTTCCTTCTCGAAATAGTCCAGGAACATCGATCTGAGTTCGTTTACTCCGTATTTTTTCATAAAATTATTCTCCTCCGGCCGCTGATAGGGTGAAGCGGCTTAAATCTATATCCAGAGCGTATAAACGTTCTGATTATTCAAAATAAAGGATGGTGTGCACACCGGAAAGGAAGCTTGTCCCGTCCGCTCTGTACAGAGACTTTAGATCCGCTTCCGCCGTCATGTATACCGGATGAAAAACATCAGCTGCGGGGCTGTCAAAATACCCGCTGTTTGCATGCACGACAATATAGTGCACGGTCCCTTCCGGATCCATTGTCCTGCCTCCGTAGATCATCGCATGTCCGTTCATCACGAGAACCGCTCCGGGATGCGCGGCGATTACTTCAAGCTTTTCCTCTTCCGTCAGGCCTTCAACAGAAACGGAATATTCCTCTCCGGCGTCGAAATACTTCATGACCGAGGTATTTCTCGGAAGGCGGATGCCGTAGCACTGGTAAAGAAGTCCCGCCGTCGAGGAGCAGTCATAGTACTGATTTGTGTCTCCCCAGCCGTAGGGGAAACCGACGAGCGTAAAGCTTCGGTTCGTAAGATCCTCGGGGCTGTAGGGAAGAAAGCCGTCCGAAACCGCTTCGGGGTTCTCGGGAACAGTGATTTCCCTGATCCGAAGATTCCCCTCTTCGTCTCTTTCCGGAGCCAGCACAAGGTAGCCCTCTTCCGTCTTTTCACGGTATGGAAGGATCGTTCCCAGCCTGAAAACATGCGTATCCGCTTCAAAACGCTGCTTTAAAACGACGATAAAGCGTTCTTCGGAAAGATATTCAGAAAACTCGGAAAAGCCGCAGAAGGCCGCTTTTTCGCGCTGTATCCAGCCGAAGTAGTTTCCGCCGCGGACAAAGAGATAATTTCCGTCCGCGGATTCGTGAAGGACAAGCACGCCTTCACCTGCGGAAAAGCCGCTCTCCTGAATCATATCAAAAGCTTCTTCCGTAAGCTCGTTCTTAGCGGCAAGCATGGTCGGGAAGGAACGGACGTCCGCGTTGTCCGAAAGAACCGCATAACGTAAAGAGATATTTCCATCCTGCAGCGCCGCAAGATTCCGGTTTTCAAGAATCCCTGCGGCTTTTTCCTCGCTGTAGGCTTCTTCTCCGAGATAAGCCGTCGCGGGAAAGGAATAGCTTTCAATCATCCGCTGTACATCCTCTGCGGTAAAAACGGCATCCGAAAGGACGTCATACAGTCCCGCCTCCGGCACCGACAGGGTCTTCCTGTTCAGCGCTGCAATGCGGCTGTCGGTATAGTGTCCGAAAAACAGTTCTTCCCCTTCATGGCTTCTCGGCATTTCGGTTTCCTCTGTCAGGCTTTCTGAAGCCGTGGAAGCATCCGCGGTTTCGGTTTCCGACGCCGTTTCCTCCGCTGTCTTTTCTTCCGCCAGGCTTTCCCCGGAAATATCACTCCCGGAGCTGTCCGGGATCACGGATTCCGTTTCTGTCTGTTCTTCCGAAGAGGTCTCTTTCGTCCCGTTTTCTCCGGGCTTTTTGCTGCAGCCAAGAAGGAAGACCAGTGACAGGAGAAAAACAAGAAGAACTGCCGGCATCTTCTTTTTCATATTGATCATGGCAAGTTTTCACGCCGCCTTCGCGGCTTTTTTAGCTTTTCTTTTCTTCCAGCGATCCATCAGAAGGTCAAAGACCTTCTCTAACAGGTCCTCAAACATCGGCCCGAAGGTGACAACGGCCAGAAGAATAACCACGCCCGTTGTCGAGACGCTGGTCAGGTCAAGAAGGTGCTGCCCGAAAATAATCACGATAAAGAACAGAACCTGCATCGTGTAGATGACCGTCCGCCGGAACGCATTCAGGGGCAGATAAACGCGGCGCAGCATGTAAAAATATATATAGCCGATTGCAAGCACGCAGATGGTCGTCAGCATGCCCGCGTTCGAACGGTCCACAAGAAGTCCGACATTATTGAGCGCATAGGACAGAACCGCGATCGTAATGCCTGCGGGAAGCGCGTAATGCATGACGCGCCGGATGAAATCATCCTGAACCCGCCGGTAATCCGGTTCAAACTGCATCAAGAAGGTCGGTGCGCCGACGACAAAGGCGCTGATGACCGACAGATGCACCGACTGTACGGGATAGCTGATGCCCGCCACCACCGTAAGGAAGGTCAGAACGATCGAGAACATCGTTTTGATGAGGTACATCGTCGAAGCGTTGCAGATATTATTGATCACGCGCCGTCCCTGTTTTACAACGTCGGGAAGCGAGGTGAAGTCCGAATCCAGGAGCACGATGTCCGCGGTATGCTTCGCCGCGTCCGAGCCCGAGGCCATCGCGATCGAGCAGTCCGCCTGCTTAAAGGCAAGCACATCGTTCACGCCGTCTCCGGTCATCGCTACCGTATGTCCCGTTTCCTGCAGCGCCGCAATCAGGGCTTTCTTCTGATCCGGGCGGACGCGTCCGAATACCGTATAGTTTTCCATCAGCTCCGGCAGGGACTGGTTTTCCGGGATTTTCGATACATCGACATAGCGGTCCGCCCCGGAAAGTCCGCATTCTGCGGCAATCCTTGAAACCGTCACCGGGTCGTCCCCGGAAATCACCTTCAGCGTCACGTCTTCGTCCGCGAAATATTTCAGCGTGCTTTCGCAGTCCTTCCGGATGACGTCCGTGAGCAGGATCAGGCCGAGCGGCTGAAGCTCGCCGGGGGCAATTCCGCCGGAAAAGGTCTGTGTCCCTTTTGCGGCGGCGATGACCCTGAAGCCATTTTTCGCATAATCCGAAGCGGTTTTCAGCAGCTGGCTGTCGCCCGGGAAAAGCGCCTGGACCGCACCGATATAAACGCTTCTGTTTCCTTCAAAGACCGCGCCGGAATATTCTCTTTCGGATGAAAAGGGAATGGCTTTTTCAAGCTTCCAGCAGGAATTCACCGGTGTGCCGAAATACTCGGAAAGCGCCTCCGTCGTCGCATTCTTATACTCCACGGTAAAAAGGAGCTGCTGCAGAGACTGGAAAAGCTCCTCCCCTTCAGAAAGGTTGACAACCTCGCTGACGTTCAGCCTGCCCTCGGTCAGCGTACCCGTTTTATCAAGGCACAGGACGTCGACGCGGGCAAGGGTTTCAATACAGTAAAGGTCCTGAACAATCGTGCGTTCCCTGGCAAGCTTTAATACCCCGAGCGTCAGGGAAACGCTCGTAAGAAGCACCAGTCCTTCGGGGATCATTCCGACGCCGGATGCCGCTGCCTGCTCCACCGTCTCCCGGATCGGGAAATGATTCAGGAAATACAGCTTGGCGAACAGAAGCCCCGTAAGCGGAATAATGGCGAAGCTCACGATTTTCAGTATTCTGTTCAGGGTCATGCGAAGCATCGACTTCCTGCCGCGCTTCTTCTTGGCTTCCCCGGAGATTTTGGCCGCATAGCTGTTGTTTCCGACCCGGGTCGCCTGCACGCAGGCATTCCCGGCCGTCACAAAGGCGCCGGAAAGGAGCTCGCTTCCGGCCTTCTTAAGGACATTGTCGGATTCTCCCGTAAGAAGTGACTCGTTCACCTCGAGATCGCCCTCGAGAACCCGGCAGTCGCAGGGAATCTGGTCCCCCTGCCTTAAGAAAAGCACATCGTCCTCAACAATTTCATTCGCTGCGATTTCCGTCTTCTGTCCGTCCCTCATGACCGTTATCCGGCTCATGTTCAGAATGGACAGGGAATCGAGCGTTCTTTTCGTCCGGATCTCCTGGATGATTCCGATCGCGGTATTGATCAGAATCACCAGCATGAAGAGGCCGTTCTTGTAAGAGCCGACCATCAGGACCGCAACGAAAAACACCACATTCAGCAGGTTGAAAAAGGTCAGGACATTTCCGAGAATAATGCCCGCATAGGATTTCGTATTCCGGTCCCTGACGTTATTGACGCGCCCGGCCTGTATTCTGTTTTGAACTTCTTCCTGAGTAAGTCCGTTCATCGGTTGATCAATCCAAACCCTGATTTGGTTTCTGTCTTAATGCTGCCGGTAGCCGTCGAGGAATTCCCCGATGCCCTGCAGCGCCTCCTTCAGAACCTCCACCCGCGGGAGATAGACAATCCGGAAGTGATCCGGCGCCTCCCAGTGGAAGCCCTTTCCGGGTACAAGGAGGACCCGTTTTTCGTGAAGCAGATCGATGCAGAATTTCTCATCGTCCGTAATATTGAACTTTTTAATGTCCATCTTCGGGAAGCTGTAGAACGCGCCGTGCGGCCGGACTTCGGAAAGTCCCGGGATATCGTTCACCATTCTGTCGACGCATTCCCGCTGCTCATAAATCCTTCCGCCCGGGAGAAGCAGCTTGTCGGCGCTCTGTATTCCGCCGATCGCCGTCTGGACGATCATCTGGGCGGGCACATTGCTGCACAGCCGCATGGAGCTTAGCATATTCAGGCCTTCGATATAGCCCTTCACATGGTCCTTTCTGCCGGAAAGCACCATCCAGCCGACCCTGAAGCCCGCGATTCTGTGGGACTTTGACAGGCCGTTTAAGGTGACGCAGAAAACATCCGGCGCAAGAGAAGCGATCGAGGTGTGGCGGATGCCGTCCATCACCAGGCGGTCATAGATTTCGTCGGAGAAAATGATCAGTTCATTTTCCCGCGCGATATCCACGATCTGTTCGAGCACTTCCTTCGGATAAACAGCACCGGTCGGATTGTTGGGGTTGATGACAACGATCGCCTTGGTCTTATCCGTCACTTTTTTCCGGATATCCTCGATATCCGGGTACCAGTCCGACTGTTCGTCGCAGATATAATGTACGGCTTTTCCGCCGGAGAGCGTCACGCAGGCCGTCCATAAGGGGTAGTCCGGCGAAGGAACGAGCACCTCGTCCCCGTTGTCGAGAAGCCCCTGCATCGACATGGAGATCATTTCCGACACGCCGTTCCCGGTATAGATATGATCCACGTCCAGGTTCGGGAGGCCTTTCAGCTGATGATACTGCATGATTGCTTTTCTCGCAGAAAAGACGCCCTTGCTGTTGCTGTAGCCCTCGGAATCCGGAATGTTCCGGATCATATCGCTGATAATCTCCTCCGGCGCCGTCAGTCCGAAAGGCGCGGGATTGCCGATATTCAGCTTCAGAATATGCATTCCCGAAGCTTCCATCCGCTCCGCTTCCTCGAGAACCGGTCCGCGCACGTCGTAGCTGACATAATCAAGTTTATGGGATTTGAGAAACTGTCTCATATTCAGGCCTTTTTACACAAAGAATTCCCGGGAAAACGTTCCTTTTGCTCATAAAAAGGCACTTCTCCCAGTATTCGAACAATTATACCTCAAAAATGCTTTCTTTGTCAACGATGAATCCTGCCCCGAAGAACCGCCGGATGCAGGTGGCGGCAATTTCCTTTCTCACAGCATAAGAAGCCTTTTCTCATTCTGTCTTCTTCCGGAAATGGCCGCGCGTGAAGGCGGAAAGCTCTCCGGCATCTTCGCCTTCAAGATAAGCTTTTTCAAAGAGCGCGAGCACTTTTTTCGTCTCTTCTCTTCCCTCTGTCGTAAAATCCAGCCGTCCCGCGGGAATACCGAGTTTTCCGACTTCCCCGTAAAGCGATAAAAGAGACAGCGGCACGGAGTTCAGGATCCGGTTCATGCAGGAGCGGCAGATACACTGCACCGGCAGGCGGTTCCCCATCCGGTCAGAAAGCGCCAGCACCCGGTTTTTGCGGTCGCAGCCCGCGGTCGATTTCAGGAGGCAGTTCGCGCTCACCATCATCGGCAGCCGTCCGTACAGAAGGATCGTATCCCGGGAAAAGTCCGCGTCCCGGATTTCCGGCGCCGAAAGCTCGACAGAGACCGTACAGGAGGAAAAACCGCATTCGGTGAAGAAAGCCCTTGCCTCCCGGTTGAATACGTACAGCGTATAGTCGGCAATTCTCTCCCCCCGTATTTTCAGGCTGTCAAGAAGCGAGAGTGATTCCAGGCTCCGGATCAGAAAGCCGTCAAATCCCGCGTTCCCGATCTTCCCGGCATTCTTAATAAACCATTCACTGTCCGTATCCCGGATAACCTGCGGTAGCGCGAGGAAAACCTGTTTGCTATGGGTCTTCGCGCGCTCCGTAAACTCTCTGTAGGACCCGGCTTCCGAAATCGTAGATTCGATAAACACTGCGGACACTGCCGACTTTTCAGCTTCTTCGAACTGCTCCCTGGAGGATACCAGCGCTTCGAGCCTCATGGCGGGAGCGGCCGGCTTCTCCCCGCCCTTTGTTGTTTCTGCCTGCCGATCCCTTCTTTTGGGTGCTTCCCTCCGATACGCCGACAGGATTTTTTCTGTCAGGAGCGCAGCGGTTTTCCGCCTTAAATCATTCAGAAGGGAGACCGGCAGAAAGACATTTCCCCGGAGCTCTCCTTCGATGCTTTCTTTCAGAAAGGGCGTATCTCCGAGCTTTGACAGCTGCTTTTCGACGCTGCTCTTTCCGGAAGGACTGGAAAGCGCCGTCTCTACAGGCACATCCGAGACACACTCCGCAGAAAACTCCCTGCCGTGAACGACGGTATAAAATGCTGCTCTTCCCGGCTTTCCCTCCTCGAAAAAGTAACGGATTGTCACGGGGCAGCGGCTTTCTGTCCGAATGTATTTTGAGCGGATTTCTTCGTTCAGGTCTTCGTTTTCTTCGCGGAATGCCGGAGGAAGGAGCGTCACCATTTCCTTCGAATTATGCCGCTTAAAATATCCGTCGGTAAATCCGGAGCGGTTAAAAAGATCGTAGAGCTTCCAAAGATCCTCAGGCTCGACCCGGTACCCCGCTTTTCGAAGAACCGCAGGATCTGTGCTCCCCGTCTCCTCTGTAAGCCTCTGAAGAAGGTCCAGATATTTCCTGTATACGGCGGTCACACCTGCAGCGTATTCGGCTTTTTTCATTCTCCCCTCGATCTTCAGAGAATCCGCGCCGGTAAAGATGATCTCCGGAAGAAGCTCGACGGTATTCAGATCCTTCAGACTCAGAAGATATTGCTGTTTCTTCGGATTCAGCTGCCTGCCCTCCTCGTCGAAAAGATCGTAAGGCATGCGGCAGCTCTGTGCACAGCGCCCGCGGTTGCCGGAGCGCCCGCCGATGACAGAGCTGAACAGGCACTGGCCGGAATAGGAATAACAGAGCGCGCCGTGGATAAAGCATTCCACCTCAAGTCCGCTCTCCTCCCTGATTTCGCGTATTTCCCGGAGCGAGAGCTCCCTTGCCGGAACGACGCGGGAAGCGCCGGCTTCTTTCCAGATTTTCGCCGATCCGGGTCCGGTCACGGCTGCCTGCGTGCTGATATGCAGCGGCAGGAGGGGATACTCCCTTTTAAGGAGCCTCATAAGACCCGGATCCTGCACGATAATCCCGTCAAGCCCCGCAGAGTACAAAGGATCCAGAAGCGGCCGGATCTCTTTTTCCAGCTCCTTCTCCTTCAAAAGCGTATTCAGGGTCAGGTACAGCTTTTTTCCGCGAAGATGCGCATAATCCAGCGCTTCAGCGTACTCTATAGTGCCGGCATTGTCGGCAAAAGCCCGGGCACTGAAGCGTGAAAGTCCCATATAGACAGCATCTGCGCCGGCCGAAAAACAGGCCTTCATGACCTGAATGGAGCCGGCCGGCGCCAAAAGTTCGATTTTATTCCTCATGTGCAATCCCCAGGTGGCGGTAAGCAAGCTCTGTAACTACTCTGCCCTTCGGTGTGCGCGCGATAAATCCGTTCTGCAGAAGATAGGGCTCATAGACATCCTCAAGCGTCCCAGCGTCTTCGGAAAGGGCTGCCGCCAGGGTGTCGAGCCCGACAGGGCCGCCGCCGAATTTCTCTATAATCAGCATCAGGATCCTGCGGTCACCGATATCCAGCCCGAGCCGGTCTACATCAAGCATATCCAGCGCCGCATCGGCAATGTGCTTTGTAATGCTTCCGTCGCTTTTTACCTGTGCGTAGTCACGCACTCTTTTCAGAAAACGGTTTGCCAGTCTCGGCGTTCCGCGGGAGCGGCGGGCAAGCTCATTTGCCGCCTCCTCCTCGATCGTCACTCCGAGGACCTCGGAGGAACGCATCACTATTTCATGCAGCTCGTCCACGGTATAAAAATCCATCCGGTGGATAATTCCGAAGCGGTCGCGTAAAGGAGCCGTCAGAAGTCCGGCGCGCGTCGTCGCCCCAACCAGCGTAAAATGCGGCAGGTCCAGGCGAATGGACCGTGCGGTCGGTCCTTTTCCGATCACAATGTCAATCGCGAAATCCTCCATGGCCGGATACAGAACTTCCTCTACCTGCCTGTTCAGCCGGTGAATTTCGTCGATAAAGAGCACGTCGTTTTCCTGCAGGTTGTTCAGAATCGCCGCCAGTTCCCCGGGCTTCTCGATCGCGGGGCCGGAGGTAATCTTCATATTCGTCCCCATCTCATTGGCGATGATTCCCGCAAGCGTAGTCTTTCCGAGACCCGGAGGGCCGTACAGCAGCACGTGATCCAGCGCTTCCTTCCGTTCTTTCGCGGCATCAATATAGATTTTCAGCGTTTCCTTCAGCCGCTCCTGCCCGATATACTGGGAAAGGCGCTGCGGCCTCAGTGAATTATCGACCGGAATATCTTCAATGGTCTCATCTGTTGTAATAATTCTTCGATTCATGTATTTTCTGTTTCAGTCCTTTTCCCTTATCTTCCGAGGCCTTTCAGCGCTTCTTTTAAGATCTGGTTCACCGATTTCCCCTGAATATCCACCTTGGATACGGCGCGAAGTGCATCCGAAGCGCTGAATCCAAGCTCCGTAAGCGCCACAACCGCATCATTTTTCGCGCTTGTCTCTCCTTCGGAAAGCGGCATGGCGGAGGAGGACTCCGAAAGCGAATCGAAGCCGTCGGATAAGCTCACCTTGTCCTTTAATTCCATCGCGATCCTCTGAGCGGTCTTCTGGCCGATTCCGGGGGCTCTGGCGATACTTTTGGCATCTCCTGCGAGAATGGCGAAGCGAAGGTCCGCAGGCGTCATCACCGACAGGACGCCGAGCGCGCCTTTCGGTCCGATGCCGCTCACAGAAATCAGCAGGCGGAACATCTCAAGGCTGTCTTTGGAGAGAAAGCCAAAGAGGCTCATCTCGTCCTCCCGGACGTTCAGATAGGTGTAGAGACGGATTTCGGAGCCGATCCGTACAGTTTCCAATACCGACGAAGGCACATTCACCTCATACCCGATCGCGCCGCAGCCGACCACGGCCTTCCCTTCTTCTATTTCTTCCAGAATTCCTCTGACATAAGCTATCATTTCTCACATTACCCTTCCCAAGTAAACCCTGGCCTCTATAATAGCACATATGTTCAGTTTCCACAAGAGACTTTTATCGCTTCCGATCGCGTAAACTTACTGTAGGATTTTAGCGGGCAGACACCACCCAGAGACATTG
>CAMVNR010000058.1 GCA_947168905.1 uncultured Lachnospiraceae bacterium | reverse complement strand
CTCCCACGAAAGGTAGATTTCGTCCATCGCGGTTTTTCCGACCTCGTGCAAGTACGGAAGATCGCCTGAAGCCCTGAGAAGAAGCGCTGCCATCGACTCCGGCGTTTCGTCAATAATGAAGCCGTTTCGCCCGTCCGTAATGCCTTCGGACGCGCAGGAATCCTTTACAAGAACGCTTGCGAGTCCGCAGGCGGCAGCTTCCCGGACGACCAGGCCGTTCGTATCGTAGGTCGAGGGGAACAGGAAAAGGTCCGCTCTCGTATTCCAGGCGCGCAGCGTTTCCCGGTCATACACCGGACCGGCGAAGATCACCTTGTCTGACAGCCCCAGGGCAGCGGTCTTCTCTTCCATTTTCTCAAGATCCGCGCCCTTTCCGATAAATACCATGCGAAAGTCCCGTCCCTGATCCGACACGATCTTCAGGGCGTCCAGAATCAGCGGAATTCCTTTGTAGGTCATGATCCGCCCGACAAATAGGAAGACCGGGATTCCTTCCGGAAGTTCATACGCTTCCGTTGCCTCGCGCACTTTCTCTATGGGAATTCTTCCCTTTTCAAAATCCACGCCGTTCGGCATAACAATATAATCACCGCTGTAGCCGAGCGCGCGAAGACTCTCTCCGGCGCCTTTGGAAACGACCCAGACATCGTCGCAGGCTTCGATATTCGCGACCATCGCCCGGACGCCCTCCTGTGCGATCATCTTCAGTTTCACAGCGCGTTCGATCTCGACCTCGAATTTCGTATGATAGGTGAGAATGAGCGGCGCGCCGCATTTCTCGCGCAGAAGCCGTCCGAGAATCGTTGAACTCGCCGGGCAGTGCGTGTGAATGATGTCCGGCTCAAACGAAGAAAGCGCCGTGAAGGATTCCTCCGAGAAAGGAATCCCCGCCCGGTAACCGCCGACCGTTTTGCCGATATCCAGACTCGGATAGGTCACAACAGGATAAGGATAACCCGTATATACCGCGTCCGGATACTGCGGCGTTCCGACGATCACGGCCGTATCTTCCTTCTGCGACAGGTATTTCGCATAATTCACAACGACATTCGCCACTCCGTCGATCACCGGCGGAAAGGAGTCATTTAAAAGACATACTTTCATCGTATTCATCCCCGTTTTCAGAGAAAAGCTTTTCCCCGGAATACAGATTATGCCAGCATCCCCGAAAACTCTGTCATAATATCCGGAATCGCAATGTTCTGCGGGCAGATCGCCATACATGCGCCGCAGCCGATGCAGCGCCTCGGATCCATCGAGGGATCGGCCTTGTCCGGATCGTATTTTTTCGACTGCTCGCCGTTCTTCACGGCGTTATAAGCTGCAATAATCTTCGGGATCTCCAGCTCCATCGGGCAGCCTTCCGTGCAGTAGCGGCAGGCCGTACAGGGAACCCAGGACAGCATGGAATCAGCCACTTCAAAGAGAAGCGCTTTTTCATCTTCATTTAAAGGATCCGGCTGAGCGAAGGTTTCCGTATTCTCGACGATCTGCTCAATGCTTGACATGCCCGAAAGGACGACCGAAACCGCCGGGAGCGACTGCAGGAAACGGAGCGCCCAGCGCGCTGCGGAGTCTTCGGGGCGTACCGCCTGAAGCTTTGCCATCTGTTCTTCCGGAAGATTCGCAAGCCTTCCCCCGCGGATGCCTTCCATCACAACCACCTTCAGACCGTGCTTCGCAATCACTTCGTATTTGCTCATCGCATCCTGCAGCTTCCAGTCAAGATAGTTCAGCTGGATCTGCACGAATTCAAAGACGCCCTCGTGTTTCGTAAGAAAATCGTCGATCGTCGCAGCCGAGACCGCATGAGAACTGAAGCCCAGGTGGCGGATTCTCCCGAGTTCTTTCTGTTTCTTCAGATAGCCGATGATGTCGAGCTCCTCATCATCATACATCGGAAGACTGTTTTCGTTCAGATTGTGCAGCAGATAGAAATCAAAATAGTCCACTTGGCACTTCTTCAGCTGCTCTTCAAAGACACCGGGGACGGTCGAATCCGGCCAGCCGGCGAGTCCGGATGTGAATCCGACCACCCCGCCTTCCTTTTTCACCATCATATGCCCCGGAAATTTGGACGCCAGGAAGAAGCTCTCTCTCGGATATTTCTTCAGCGCTTCACCGATAAAAAGCTCCGACTCTCCGCCGTGATAGCGATACGCCGTATCATAGTAATTGATTCCGTGGCTCATCGCATAATCAATGATCTCCTGCGCCTTTTCGCGGTTGATCTTTTCATTTTCCCCTTCCACCTTCGGAAGACGCATGTTGCCCATACCGAGGGCCGATACCCGAAGCCCTGCCATTTCGTTGTAATACATTCTGTTCTCCCTCTCCTTTTTTTGATTATGTGACTACTTCATGATTCCCTTGTATTTATAGCCTTTTTCCTCTACGGCTGCCTTCAGATCCTTTTCGGATACTTCGGAAGACAGACGGACATGCACAGTTCCCGCATTAAAATCCGCCGCCGCTTCCTCGACGCCGGGAAGCGCTTCGAGCGCCTTTTTTACAGTCATTTCACAGTGATTGCACATCATTCCCTTGACCTTCAGCGTCTTCTCCTGAAGGATTTCCCCGCTGCCGGTTTTCGATCCGGTCCCAGCAAAATCTGCGGGAAGCTTCGATAGATCCGCAGGCTTTCGAAGGCTTCGGTCGTGTTTCGCGTTGTGCAGACGGAACAGATTCAGGCGAAGCGCGTTCATACAGACGGTAAAGCTTGAGAGCGCCATCGCCGCCGCTCCGATCATCGGACTCATCTGCAGCCTGAAAAGCCCCGCCGCAAGCGGAATACAGATCAGGTTATAGAAGAAGGCCCAGAAAAGGTTTTCATGCACATTCAGAAGGGTGCGCCTCGACAGGCGGATGGCCGCTGCTGCGTCGGTCAGTCTGGAGTTCATCAGCACAATATCCGCTGAATCGATGGCGACGTCCGTCCCCGCACCGATCGCGAGCCCCATATCCGCACTTGTCAGCGCCGGGGCGTCGTTGATTCCGTCCCCGATCATGGCCACCTTTCCGTACTTCTTCAGTGCGCTTACAACAGCTTCTTTTCCGTCGGGCAGTACGCCCGCGATGACGCGGCTGACTCCGGCCTCCTTGCCGATCGCTGCCGCCGTCCGCTCATTATCCCCGGTCAGCATCACTACTTCGATTCCCATATTCCGGAGCATGCCAACCGCCGCGGGAGAATCTTCCTTCAGTACGTCGGAAACCGCAATAATACCGATCATCCTGCCCTCTCTTTCAAAAAAGAGGGGCGTTTTTCCGGCTTCCGACAGCCTCTTCGCGTGTTCTCTCATCTCCTCCGGGATTTCCGAAAAGCGCTCAATAAAGCTTATGTTTCCGCCGTGCATCCGGGATCCTGAAACCACCGCCGACAGGCCGTTTCCGACCTCGGCTCTGAACTTTGCGCTCTCCTTCGGCGTCTGTTTCCGCGCCTCAGAAGCTTCCAGCACTGCCTTCGCCAGGGGATGCTCCGACTTCATTTCAAGAGAAGCTGCCCACAGAAGGAGTTCGTCTTCCCCGATTCCGTCCGCAGGAAGAATGTCCGTCACCGCCGGCTTTCCTTCCGTGATGGTCCCGGTCTTGTCCAGGACGACGATCTGGGTTTTTCCGAGCTGTTCCAGGGATTCTCCCGTTTTAAAGAGAATTCCGTTCTTCGCACCGATGCCGTTTCCGACCATAATCGCGACCGGCGTCGCGAGCCCGAGCGCGCAGGGGCAGGAAATCACGAGAACCGAGATCGCACGCTCCAGCGAAAAGGCCAGATCCCGGTGTCCGATGATGAGCCAGCCGAGCATGACGAGAAATGCGATGCCGATCACTGCCGGCACAAAGACGCCGGAGACCTTGTCAGCGATCCGGGCGATCGGCGCCTTGGTGGCTGCCGCATCCGACACCATCCGGATAATCTGGGACAGGGTTGTGTCTTCTCCGACGCGCGACGCGCGGCACACAAGATAGCCGGAGGTGTTGATGGTCGCAGCGCTCACCGTGCTGCCCGGCTCCTTATCAACCGGAATGGATTCGCCCGTCAGCGCCGATTCATTCACGGCGCTGGTGCCCTCCAGTACGACGCCGTCGACCGGGATGGACTCGCCGGGACGCACCGCGAAAGTGTCTCCCGTCATGACTTCGTCGATTCCAACCTCGCACTCCTGTCCGTCTCTTAACAGAACCGCCGTCTTCGGAGCGAGCTTCATCAGTCCTTTCAGCGCATTGGTCGTGCGGCCCTTGGACATCGCTTCCAGCATTTTCCCGACGGTAATCAGCGCGGGGATCATCGCCGCGGATTCAAAATACAGCTCGTCATGATACAGCGGCATCAGGTCCATCGAACTGCCGCCTCCGGTAATGATTCCGCACATTTTATAAAACACGAACAGGCTCCATCCGAAGGAAACGGAAGAGCCGAGGGCTACGAGGGTATCCATGTTCGGGGCGCCGTGCAGGAGCGACTTAAAACCGCTCGTAAAGAACTTCTGGTTGATGATCATGACGATCAGCGCCAGAATCATCTGGGTCAGCGCGAGCGCGAGATGGTTGTGTTCAAAATACGGCGGAAGCGGCCAGTTCCACATATTGTGGCCCATGGAGATATACATCAGTGCGGCTAAGAAACCGACGGAGAAAATCAGCCGTTTCCGAAGCTTCGGCGTTTCACGGTCGATCAGGGCGTCCTCTTCGACGGCGAGCTTTTCACTTTGCAGGGTGCTTTTCGCGCCTCCCTTTTTTTTCGCGCCGTACCCCGCCTTCTCAACTGCCGCGATAATCGCCTGCTCGGAGGCGGTTCCTTCCACGCCCATAGAATTGGTCAGCAGAGAGACCGAGCATGAAGTGACTCCCGGAACCGAGCTCACTGCTTTTTCCACGCGCGCCTGACACGCCGCGCAGCTCATGCCGCTGACAAGATATTGTTCCATTTTCACTTTTTCCTTACTGTTCCTGTTTTGTAAACACCTCTGTATTCCAGGCCTCTGCATCACTTAAGATCGTAATCGAGGTGTTGTCTCCGTAGCGGCTTAGGTCCGCATAGATAATGTAGTCGGCGGCATTCACAATCATCAGCCGGTTCCCGATGATTTTCCACTCACACTCCACACCGTTTCTCACGCGCTCGTTGTTCAGATTCTGCGGTTCCTGATAGAAGCAGCTTCCGTCTTCGCGCATCGTAATTTCAGACGCGAGATCCCCGACCCAGAAGCCGACCATCTGCGACTCCAGGGAGGGTTTCGTCTCCTCTACAGTGCTTTCCTCCGCTGTTGTCGTCTCCTCGTTCCCGGAATCCGGCTCCTCTTTCGAATCATCCGCACTCCCGGAGGGTTCGGTTTCAGACTCTCCGCCGGCGGACTCCGACGTATTCTCAGAAGCTTCTGAAGTGCTTCCGTCCGTTTCGTCTCCCGGCTGCATCGCGTCGGTCATGCTGACGGAAGAAGGAAGGCTGGTTTCTTCTTCTGTCCCGATGTCCGTCCTGTCCTTTGTATCTCCTTCGTCATCATTGTCATCCGGCCCAGGGATCACGGTTTCGGGTTCTTTTCCGAAATGATCGTTCATAAAATCCGCGATCTGTCTTCTGAACACAAGGCCGAGAACAGCCGTTAAAAGCAGCAGGACACCGAGCGACAGCAGAATAATCAGCAGTGCGATTTTCCCGCCCTTTTTCTTCACGGGAGCCGGCGCCGGTGCAGGCGGAGGCACGACAGCAAGCTGTTTCCCGCAGTAATTACAGAATTTCGCATTGTCTCTGATTTGCCTTCCGCAGACAGGACAGAACATGTGAAACACCTCCTATCAATAACATAAAAAGCTGTCCGGGACTACCAGGCCCTTAAAAAGCCCTTTCTTATCCGCCGGACAGCTCCATTATATATCAAAAATCAGGATTCTGCAATCCATAACCCCCGCCTTCGCGGTATGTTTTAGGATCGTTTTTACGCCTTCGCCGCCTCGGCCGAAAGCTTTCCGTCCCTCACATCGACCACAATCACATCGCCCTCGGAGATGCTGCCTTCGAGAATAATCTTCGCGGCCGCGGTTTCCACATTTTTCTGCAGATACCGCTTTAAGGGACGCGCGCCGAACTGGGGATCATACCCGTGCTCCACCACGTACCGCATCGCTTCCTCAGTCAGCCGGATGGAAATCTCACGATCCGCAAGCCGCTTATTGACATCTGCAACCATCAGCTTCACAATCTCTGAGATGTTGTCCTTTGTGAGCGGCTTGAAGAGGATCGTCTCATCCAGACGATTCAGGAATTCCGGACGGAAATGCAGCCGAAGCTCCGCCATCACCGCGTCTTCCGCTTCCTTTTTGATCTCTCCCCGCTCATCAATCCCGGAAAGCAGCATCTGGGAACCGATATTGCTGGTCATAATCAGAATCGTATTCTTGAAGTCCACGGTCCGTCCCTGAGAATCGGTAATGCGTCCGTCGTCAAGAACCTGCAAAAGCACATTGAAAACATCCGGATGGGCCTTCTCCACCTCATCGAACAGGACGACGCTGTAAGGCTTTCTTCGAACAGCTTCCGTAAGCTGTCCGCCCTCGTCATAGCCGACATATCCGGGAGGCGCTCCGATAAGACGCGCCACGGAATGCTTTTCCATGTACTCGCTCATATCGATCCGGACCATATTGGATTCGTCATCAAACAGGCTCTCTGCAAGCGCTTTCGCAAGCTCCGTTTTTCCGACGCCGGTCGGCCCCAAGAACAGGAAGGATCCGATCGGACGCTTCGGGTCCTTGATTCCGGCTTTCGACCTTAAGATCGCATCCGCCACCTTCTCGACGCCTTCATTCTGGCCTACCACACGCTTATGCAGCTCATCCTGCAGGTGCAGGGTCTTCGCGCGCTCAGTCTCATTGAGTTTGCTGACCGGGATTCCTGTCCAGCGGCTGATAATCCGCGCAATTTCTTCCTCGGTAACAGATTCATGCACAAGATGCAGATCGGCCTGCGAGAGCGACTTCTCCTGCTCTGAAAGTTCCGCCTGAAGCTTCGGCAGTTCTCCGTACTGCAGCTCGGCAGCCCTGTTCAGGTCGTATTTCTGTTTTGCCTGCTCGATCTCGCGGTTCATCTCCTCGATCGATTCACGCAGCTTCTGCAGCTTTTCAATCGAAGCCTTCTCGTTATCCCACTGCGCCTTCTGGACGTTAAACGCATCTCTTAATTCCGCAAGCTCCTGCTGCAGGTCCTGAAGGCGCTCTTTGGAAAGCCGGTCGGTTTCCTTTTTCAGTGCCGCCTCTTCGATCTCCAGCTGCATGATCTTTCTTCGCTGGTCATCAAGCTCCGAAGGAAGCGAGTCCAGCTCCGTTTTAATCAGCGCGCAGGCCTCATCCACCAGGTCAATCGCCTTATCCGGTAGGAACCGGTCGGAAATATAACGGTTGGACAGCGTCGCGGCCGATACAAGCGCACCGTCGGTGATCTTCACGCCGTGATAAACTTCATAGCGTTCTTTGAGTCCCCTTAAGATGGAAATCGTATCCTCCACCGTCGGCTCATCTACAAGGACCGGCTGGAAACGGCGCTCGAGCGCGGCATCCTTTTCGATATATTTGCGGTATTCATCTAACGTCGTGGCTCCGATGCAGTGCAGCTCGCCACGCGCAAGCATGGGCTTCAGCATATTTCCGGCATCCATCGCGCCGTCGGTTTTGCCGGCGCCCACAATCAGATGCAGCTCATCGACAAACATGATGATCTGCCCCTCGGATTTCCGGACTTCTTCGAGAACCGCCTTCAGCCGCTCTTCAAATTCGCCCCGGTACTTCGCACCGGCGACCAGCGCTCCCATATCCAGGGAGAACAGCTTTTTCTCCTTCAGGGAGTCCGGAACATCGCCGCGGACGATTCGCTGGGCCAGTCCTTCCACGACTGCGGTTTTTCCGACGCCCGGCTCGCCGATAAGAACCGGGTTATTCTTTGTCTTTCTGGACAGAATCCTGACGACGTTACGGATTTCCTCGTCTCGTCCGATCACCGGGTCAAGCTTCTGGTTTCTCGCCTCTTCCACGAGATCGCGTCCGTATTTTTCCAGGACCTCATAGGTATCCTCGGGCTGGTCAGAAGTCACACGCTGATTGCCGCGGACTTCCTGAAGCGCAGTAAGAAAACGCTCTCTTGTAATCCCAAACTCCCTGAAAAGCTCCCTGAGGGCACGGTTCGGTTTCTTCAGCATCGCAAGGAACAGATGCTCTACCGAGACATATTCGTCGCCGAAAGGCTTCGCTTCATCCTCCGCGAAATTCAGGACGTCATTCAGTTCCTGGCTGATATACGCCCTTCCGCCCTGAACCTTCGGTAAATTCTCCACCAGCTGCAGCACCGAATTCTTGAAGTACGGGAGCTGGATCTCCATTTTCGTTACAAGCTTCGGCAGAAGTCCTTCCTCCTGTGTCAGCAGTCCGTAAAGGAGGTGTTCCTGGTCGATCTTCTGGTTGCCATGCTCGGAAGCTGTCTTTTCGGCAAGCTGAATCGCTTCGATGGATTTCTGAGTAAATTTCTGAATATTCATAGAAAATACCTCCTGTTCTGATCTATGAAAGGGCGCCGGCTGAAGTCAAACCGCAGAACACAGCTTTCCTTTCCGACGCACCATTCACCTTACAGGAGGCATTATATCATGTTTTGTTAGCACTGTCAAGAGGCGAGTGCTAATTCACCGTTATTTCACATTTCAGTCGATCGGCTCAATCTTCCAGTTTTCGCCGTAAATGCCGCAGACGACACCATGTTCGATCATACCCGTCTGGGACTCGTGCGCGAGAAGCCATTTGTTCTTTGCAGTGACGCGCGGATCCTTCTTCATAGCAGGATCAATCGCTTCATTTGTGCCGCGCTGCAGGCCGACAACACACCAGAAGCCGTTCTTACTGACTTCACAGGGTGCGAAATGCAGCGTGTCGGAGTAGACTTCGATCATCACGCCTTCCGGAAGATAGAAAGCCTTCACCTTCGCCGAATCCAGCTTTCCTTCCTTGTCGATATCGCACCGCTTGGCAAGAAGCAGCACAAGGTCCGAGACGCCGATATTGAATTCGTTGCAGGTGTGCCACTCGAGGGCGTTCAGGAAATTATTGTGGCCCCAGCAGCAGCCCCACTGCTCATCCAGCTGGCCGCAGTAAAGCTCGCGGTAGTCCTGTGCTTCAGGCATCTCGTCAAGTGCGGGAACTGCCGTCATGTAGCGGCTTCCCTTCTCCGGAATGGGGCAGGCCTTTTTGGTCATCTCGCTCATGGCTGCGACATCCGCCTCGATCACTGCGCCATACGGGCGGAAACGGTCGTCCAGGACGCTGATGATCTCAATCTGAGGATTCTTTTTCTGAAGTTCTTCCAGTCTTGACATGTTGTTCTCCTTTACCTTTTTTATTTCTCTGCCCTTCCAGCGGACAGTTAATTTCTTAATTACGGTAGTATCATATCACTCTTTTCTGGGAATGAAAAGAGAAAGTTTCACTCTCTCGACGCCCAGAAATCCAGGATCTCTTCCCGGACCCCCGACAGGTCCGTCACCCGGTAATCCGCCCACTCTCTCGGAAAAAGCGCGAGATTGTCACGATACCGGAAGCGTTCGTCGAGAAGCAGGATCACACCCTCGTCCTCCGCGGTTCGGATCAGCCGGCCCGCCGCCTGCATCACCTTGTTGAAGCCGGGGAAGCGGTATGCGTAATCAAACCCGTTCTCGCCGTGCGCATCGTAATAGTTCCGTATCATTTCCTGCTGCGGCGAGATCTGCGGCAGTCCCGTACCAACAACCGCGACACCGATCAGCTGCTCGTGCGTAAGATCGATTCCCTCCGAGAAGATACCGCCCATGACCGAAAGGCCGAGAAGCGGATGCCTTCTTCCCGTGTCCGAAAACTCCGAAAGGAACTCCGCGCGTTCCGAATCCGACATGACCCGTTTCTGAGAAATAACCTCTACAGAAGGCGATCCGTCTTCCGAAAGCAGTTCATTCATCGTCCCGGCAACCATCGACAGAAACTGGTGCGAGGGGAAGAATGCGAGATAGTTTCCCTTCCTTGCGGTACACATTCTTAAAAGGTATTCTGCTATCCGGCGGTACTCCGCCGGTCCCCGCCGCGTATACTTTGAGCTGACGTCCTTCCCGACAAGAAGACGCCTTTTCGCGGAATCAAAAGGAGAATTGACGTACATCGCGTCTTCCCGGATATCTCCCGTCAGGAGCTCCTTGTAATAGTTCACCGGAAGAAAGGTTGCGGAGAAAAAGATTGTACTTCTCACTTCCTCCAGGACTTCTTTCAGCCTCGCGGCCGGATTGATGCAGTAAAGCTTGATGTAAAAATGTCCGTCTTCGTCAAAGGAAGAAAAGCTTGTATACCCGCTGTCCTCTTCTTCAGCATACCCTGCCGTGTCCAGGAAATCACTGACCGTAAAATAAAAATCCGTGATTTCTTCGATGTCCGGCGCTTCGGGATGTCGGTCCGTATATTTCCCGATCGCCTCCTTCAGGCTTGCCAGCACGAATACCAGCGCCGTCGGGAACTCTCCCTTTCCGAATATGCTTACCCCGCTGCACTCGCGCTTCAGCTCCAGCAGAAGCTTATTGGTCCGGTCGAGAAGCTTCAGGATCGATTTCTGTTCAGGAAACAGTTTCTTCGCCTCAAGAACCTCTTCCTTTACAAGAACCGCGCTGTACATATCCCTGCCGCGGTCGGCGAGATTATGCGCTTCGTCCGCCAGCAGAATATACGGCAGCTCTCCGCCTCCTGAAAAATACCGCTGCAGAGCGACATGAGGTGCAAAAGCGTAATTATAGTCGCAGATAATGACGTCGGCATAATAGGAAACGTCCAGGGAAAACTCGTAGGGGCAGAGCCGGTGTTTTTCGGCATAAGCCTCGATCACTTCCCGCGACGCTGCCTTTTCATGCGTCACGAGGTCGTATACCGCTTCATTCACCCGGTCAAAATGCCCCGCTGCCCGGGGACAGTGAACCGGGTCACATTTTCTTTCCGGCAGGACACAGATTCTGTCCTTCGCGGTGATTCTGATATACGAGAACCCAAGGCCGCGGCTCTGCATCAGCTGCATGCCTTCTTCCGCAACGGCAGCCGTCACGTTCTTTGCACTGAGATAAAATATTTTATCTGCAAAGCCTGCCGAAACTGCCTGTACAGAGGGGTAAAGCATCGCGAGCGTCTTCCCGATGCCTGTCGGCGCCTGGACAAAGAGCCGTTTCCCTTCCTCGATCGTGCGGTAAACCTGGCGCACGATCTTTTTCTGGCCGGGCCGGTAATCATACGGAAAAGGAAATCCCGCCGCGGATTCATCCCGGCTTTTACGGTGACGGATGACAAAAAGGACCCATTTCTGATACAGGCCGACATATCGGTCAAAGCGCGCTTTGATCTCTTCGAAGCTGTAGGTGAAAGAAAAGCGCCGTACGGTCTCCTCTTTTAGCGTCTTCTTCGGGGCAGCGCTGTCTTCAAGCTGCACATAGGTCATCTGGACGCCGACCACGCTCAGATGCTCACTATTCGCTGCGATATAAGCATAGACCTCCGCCTGCGCGAGATGCACCTCTTCCGGCCCGTCCATAGCAGTCACATCCCGGTAGACGCCTTTGATTTCATCAATGATTACCGGGGGATCCGCGTCCGTTCCCGGCCGGATCACGCCATCCGCGCGTCCTTCAATAATCAGGCGCGCCTCCGCTTCCTCTTCGTCTTTCCGGGCTGTTCCTTCGGAGGACTCGCCCCAAATCGGAACTTCGATCCTCAGACTGACTTCCGGAGAATAGGATTCTCCCTGCTCTTTCTGCAGCCTTCGGTGCGTTTCTGCCCCGACAAGCATGGCTTCCTGGATGGCGGGGCCTGTTCGCCGCTTGTCAATATCGCCGGAGCGGCAGACAAATTCGACAAGATCACGCACAGAGAGACGGACCGTGTTTTCAATAATCTTCTGCATCCGCCCCTCCTTCCGCCCTTCCCGGGCTCCTTCCTCATTTCTACTTTGTCTCTCCCCACGTGATACGGGCAGCTCCATGCTCCGCATTCCCGCTGCCCTACAGAAATTCGGAATCCGCCCTCCCCGGGCTCCTTCCTCATTTCTGTTCGTGCGTCAAAGGCCCGCCGAAATCCTTGTAAACAAGGATTTCGGCGGTACTTTGACACACTATATCACTAATACTGTCGGATAGCGTCGTCGTTTCCTTCCGGCGCCGCCTCAATCCTGCGGATTTCGAGCTCGTAGCTGTAGGCTTCGTTTACCCTGACAAGCACCCTGTCCCCGCTCTTATGACCCATCAGCGCTTTTCCAAGCGGTGAGGAATCACTGATCCTTCCGGCGAGTGAATCGCCCCGGATCGAGGTGACAATCTTATAGGTCTCTTCCTCGTCATCATCCGGAATATACACCGTTACGAGCTTGCCGAGTCCCACTTCATCCGGCGCCGAGGTGTCTTCCACAATCTTCGCCGTCTGAATCATCCGTTCCAGATACCGGATCCGGCTGTTGTTCTGGTTGTTGAGCCTTTTGGCCATGGTGTACTCGAAGTTCTCCGACAGGTCTCCCTGCGCCCGGGCAGTCTTTAAGTTTGTCAGGAGTTCCTGCCTTAGGGCGCCCTTCCTGTAATCAATTTCTTCCTGTATTTTAGCGATGTCCGCTTTTGTCAGTTCCATCTGATCCTTCTGTTCTCTTCATCAAATTCGTAGGCCGGGAAATACGGCGCTTTTTCCGGCACGAGAAATACGCCGTCCGGAACATTCATCGAGAAGCCCCTGCCGGACTTTATGAGATCCACGTAGTCCTTCTCCGAATTCAGGGGCGTATCCGTAATCATCCCGAACACACAGCCGTAGGAGGTCGATCCGACACGGTGAATGTCAGAGCCCGCAGTCATAATGATCCCGTGCTCTTTCGCATAGTCGTAGGCCAGCCGGTTCTGATAGGGCTCATTTCCGGCATTCGCCGTTTCCCAGGCGTCTGAGTGATGCGGGTGAAGCTTGATTTCCGTCATATAGTCCCGTTCCCGGAACGGATGTGCCTGAACAACCAGGCCGCCCGCTTTGCTGATTTCATCGTACTGTTCCCGCTGATCCCATAGGAGCACGTCAGGATGATCGGTCAGCCACTTTTCGTCCAGTCCGTAGATCAGGAAATCCTCGGCGTCATAGCTGATCTCCCAGCCGAAAAAGACCTTCAGCCCCTGTCTGTCTCCTTCCGCCTTCGCCTCCCGGTAAGACTCGCAGTAGCGATGCACCCACTCGGGCCAGGGGAGGCTTCGGTCCACACAGGTATTGCCATGGTAAAAGTGGTCCGTGACAAAGATCCCGTCGTAGCCCATCGCTTTGTAGTAGGCGATATAGTCGCTTCCCTTCGAGTGCCCGCAGGCAGAGGAAACAGAGGTATGCAGATGCGTCTCATATTTGTAAGCCATATTTATCCTCGCGTCCTTCACTGAAGATCCGTCTTTGTAAAGCTGTCCGGCAGAAGCTCCGACAGCCGGTATTCCCTGCAGGCGCCCGGTTTACCGAGAATCACGATAAAATCAGGTCCGCAGAACTCAGCCATCACCTGGCGGCAGACGCCGCACGGCGCGCAGAAAGCTGCGGTTTCTCCTTCTTTTCCGCCGACAATCGCGATCTTTGCGAAGCTTTGGTATCCTTCGCTCACAGCTTTGAAGAAAGCCGTGCGTTCGGCACAGACCGTCGGGGTATAGCTGGCATTCTCAATGTTGCAGCCGGTAAAGACCTTTCCCTCCGTTGTCAGAAGTGCCGCTCCGACCCGGAAATGCGAATAGGGGGTGTAGGCATTTTCCCGGGCTTTTTCCGCCATCGCCATGAGTTCCTCGTCGGAAGGCTCTTCTACGCAGCCGGCTTCCGAAAGGCACTGCGGCAGGAAGCTTTCGCCTGCCGTATCCTCCTTCGGGACGCCGAAATAGTCCAGTACGGTTGCGGAAATATCGGCAAAGGTATTTCGAACGCCCAGGTCCGTACCCTTCCGGATGTGCTTTCCGTACAGAATCATGGGAACGCATTCTCTTGAGTGGTCGGTCGATGGCGTAGCCGGATCGCAGCCGTGATCCGCTGTGATGATCAGAAGGTCCTCGTCCCGCATCTTCGGCAGGAAACGGCGCAGCTGTCTGTCGAAGGCCGTCATCGCTTTCGCATAGCCCGGGACATCGTTTCTGTGCCCGTAGGTCATATCAAAGTCGACCAGATTGATAAAGCAGAGTCCGTTAAAATCACGGTCCGCCATCTGAAGGGTTTTCTCCATCCCGTCGTCGTTATTTTTCGTGCGGTTCAGCTCCGATACGCTCTTCCCGCCGTACAGATCATAGATTTTTCCGACGGAAAGTGTGTCATACCCGGCTTTTTTCAGGAGGTCGAGCATGGTGGTCTTCGGCGGCTGGAGGGAGAAGTCATGGCGGTTCGCTGTCCTTGTGAACGGATATTCCCCGGTAAAGGGACGCGCGATCACACGGCCGACGCCGTGCTCGCCCTGCAGAAGCTCACGGGCCTCTTCGCAGATTTTGTAGAGCTCCGGTACCGGTACGACATCCTCATGCGCTGCGATCTGGAAGACGCTGTCGGCAGAGGTATAAACGATCAGTGCCCCGGTCTTCACATGCTCTTCCCCGTAGTCGCGGATAACGTCTGTCCCGGAATACGGTTTGTTGCACAGGACCTTCCTCCCGGTCATGCTTTCGAACTTTTCGATTACCTCCGGTGGAAAACCGTCGGGATAGGTGGGAAGCGGCTTTTCGGAAATGAGTCCGGCAATTTCCCAGTGACCGATCGTCGAGTCCTTGCCCATACTCGTTTCACGAAGCCTGCAGAAGGCGGCCGAAGGGTTCTTTACGCCGCCGCCGACGCCCTCGATATTGAAAAGTCCGAGTTCCTCGAGTGTCGGGCAGTAAAAATTTTCATGCGAGCGGATCGATTTCAGGGTGTCGCTGCCCTCATCGCCGAACAGCGCAGCATCCGGCGCCTGTCCGATCCCCATACTGTCCAGAACAATAATAAATACTCTTTTATTCATGCGATCTCCAGCGCGATTTCCATCATGTCTGTGAAGGAATTCTGCCGCTCCTCGGCGGTAGTATTCTCCTCGGGGTAAATAAACGAATCACTGATCGTGCAGATGCACAGCGCCTTTTTCCCGGCACGGGCCGCATTGCAGTAAAGCGCAGCAGACTCCATCTCCACGCCAAGAACATTCATCTTTGCCCACTCCATACCGGAATTGTCATCCTCATAGAAGGTGTCGGAGGAATAAATATTTCCGACCGCGTAATGAATGCCCTTCTTCTCGCAGGCTTCGGCGGCTTTTTTCAGCAGTCCGAAGTCGGCGATCGGAGCGAAAGTTCCGGGCAGACGGTACTGCGCAGCATAATTTCCGTTGGTGCAGGCTCCCTGTGCGAGAATGATGTCCCTCACATGCAGATCCTTCGAATAGGAGCCGCAGGAGCCGACGCGGATGATATTCTCTACACCGTAGAAATTGAAAAGCTCGTAGGAATAGATGCCGATCGCCGGCTGACCCATTCCGGAAGCCATGACGGATACCCGTTTTCCCTTATAGTATCCGGTATACCCGTTCACGCCGCGTACATTATTGACGAGCACGGGATTCTCAAAGAATTTCTCCGCGATAAACTTGGAACGTAAGGGATCTCCAGGCATTAGGACGGTCTCGGCGAAATCGCCCAGCTTCGCTTCAATATGTGGTGTTGGAACGGACATCGTTTTCTCCTTTCTCCATCGCTTTAACGATTTTCACGATTCTGCTCGTACCGAGTCGTGACGCGCCGAGTTCAATAAACTTCACCGCGTCGTCCATGCTGGAAATGCCGCCGGCCGCTTTCATCTTCACCCCCGGCCCGATATGCGCCGCGAAAAGAGCGATATCGTCAAAGGTCGCTCCCGCAGTCGAAAAGCCGGTGGAAGTCTTAATATAATCCGCGCCGGCTTCCGTTACGAGGCGGCACATCGTTATTTTCTCTTCCTCTGTCAACAGGCAGGTTTCGATGATGACCTTCAGGATTTTATCGCCGCAGGCATGCTTCAGCGTTTTGATTTCGTTCAGAACATAAGCGGTATTGCCCGCCTTCAGCTCGCCGATATTGATCACCATATCGATCTCGTCGGCGCCTTCTCTTAAGGCCTCTTCCGTCTCAAACAGCTTGACTGCCGTCGTATTGTAGCCGTTCGGGAAGCCGATCACCGTGCAGATGGCCAGTCTGTCCTTCACATATTCCTTTGCTCTTCCGACAAAACAGGGAGGAATACAGGCGGAAGCGGTATTGTATTTCATTCCGTCATCGAGAACCGCCTTGATATCCTCCCAGGAAGCCGTCTGTGAAAGCAGGGTATGATCACATTTTGCGAGAATTTCCTGCGTTGTCATAGTTTTCCTCGTTCCTCCTGTTCTTTTTTCTTTCTGAGCCAGCATTTCCGGCACATCGCCTCATAGCGGTCGTTTCCGCCAATCAGGATCTGGCTGCCCTGATAGACGACGTTTCCGTGATCGTCAAAGCGCGCATTGACCGTAGCTTTCGCGCCGCAGCGGCAGATGGATTTGATCTCCGTGATGGATTCGGCAATTTCGAAGAGTCTTTGGCTGCCCGGGAACAGATGCGTCAGAAAATCCGTCGCAAGCCCGAAACATAAGACCGGAATATCGCACTCCATGGAAATCATGCCAAGCTGGTCCACCTGCTCCGGCGTCAGGAACTGGCATTCATCAACGATAATCACGTCGATATCCCGGTGTTCCTCCCGGTACAGGCTGTAAAGATCCCTGCCGGCTTCTACGAGAACACAGGGCGATTCCAGACCGATCCGAGAGCGGACAACCGGAGCATTCTCCCTGGTGTCGATTGCAGGCTTGAGGAGCAGGACTTTCATATCCCGCTCCTCATAATTAAATTTGGTAATCAGCGCCTGAGCCGTCTTGGACGAGCCCA
>CAMVNR010000057.1 GCA_947168905.1 uncultured Lachnospiraceae bacterium | reverse complement strand
TTTACAAGCCCCCACTTCAAAACCCGTCAGGGTTTAAGTGGTGGGTTCTTGACTCGCGTACTTATAGACCATATCCCAGTCCTTCGGCAGCTGATACTGCTCGGTATGCATGCCATTGTCCGACCGGTCCGGATTTACGGCGCTCTTCCATACCCAGAGGCAGAAGCCGACGTTTTCCTTCGCAATGGTATCCAGGAAAATCGAATTTTCTTCGTAACCGTTTCCGCCTTCGCCCATCCAGATCGGAACATTCAGCGCAAGCGAGCGCTCCAGCATACCGTAAAGCTCCGCCATCTCCGGAACGAAACCGTAAATGTGCACCTGGATGCACCAGTTATTGCAGTACGGATCATAGTTGTGTGTGAAAATGCTGACCTGCGTGGACCAGATCGTGCCTTCCACGATCAGCAGATAGTTCTGATCGATTGCGCGCACCCTTTTAATCAGACGGTCATAGAAATCCACGAGCTCCTCCGTATACTTCAGCGACGGAGGGTTATTCAGCGGCTCATTCATGAGGTCATAGCCAGCGATAATCCAGTAATCCCGGTATCTTCTCGCAAACTCTTCCCAGAGGACGATCGCCCGCTCATCACTCTCTTCATCATAGAACAGGTGCGGCTGGTTGTCAACACCGTTGTCGCATCCGCCGCAGGACTGTCCGCCCGGAAGATCTGGAGAAAGCGGTCGCAAAGGTTCGTGACCGCCTGAAAAACAAAGCAGATGAAGGTGAAAAGAAACCGGGGCTGTCGAAAGGCGCGTATTATACGGCGCTGAAGGATTTTTTTACAAGCTGGCCGCACTATGACGAATTCATCGCAAAGCCCGGGCTTTTCGAAGAGAAAACCCGGGCCATCCGCGAATATGACACTGCCTGTACAGAAGAAGTATCCATGCTGATCCTGCTTTCGCATATCACCAAATGGCGGGATCTTCCGCTTCCTCCCTACACCTTCCTGGAAAAATACCAGAAGCTTCTGTCCGAGTTCACAGAGACTGCCGGTTTCACAAGCGTCTCTTTTCTTCAGTCTCCGAACATTTACATCTCGCTGGTCTACCATGTACCGGAAACAACGGTTAAGGATTTTCTTCCGTCTCTCTCCGCTTTTAGGGAGAAGGTGCTGCAGGAGATGAATGCAGAGATCCGCCTCAGTCTCTGCCGCGCGGATCTTCTGGAACTGCGGGAAGGGATGGATGCGCTCCTGACGCACGACAAGGACATGACGAAAAAGGGAATTTCTTCCTCCGGGGAACCTGTCCTGCTCTCGTTCGGCTCTTATGCGGATGCTTTCCACAGGGACAGCTCCGACGACTATTTCGAACGGATCCTGCAGTATATTAAGGACAATATCGGGGATCAGATCTCACGGACCCAGATTGCGGAAGCGCTCTTCGTTTCTCCCGGATATATCGGAGCCATTGTCAAGGCCAAAACCGGCATCTCCTGCCGTGATTTTATCACACAGGAAAAAATGAAATACGCAAAGCATCTTCTGCAGAATACCGCGCTTCCCGTCGGGGAAGTCGCCAGAAACTGCGGATATGATAACTTTGCGTACTTCAGTAAAGTTTATAAAGATTTTTACGGCGTGTCACCGAGCGCCGTCCGGAAGGACCGGAAATAAGTTCAGCTGTTTATTCCGCAAGAAGACCGAGAATCTTATTGGTTCTTGCGACAAACTTCGTCATCGCATCCGGATCGAGCGGTGCCTGCTGGATGCGGGCGAGGTCGTACAGCTCTTCACAGACGGTCTGGACATTCTCGCCTTCCTGGTGAGACAGCAGATACTGCACCAGCTTGTGGTTCGTATTCAGTACGAGCGTCTGGCCTTCCTTGCCCATCGCGCCAAGATCCATGCCGGACATGCCGTACTGCTTCATCATTTCCTGCATACGGCGGGACTCTTCCGAGAGAAGCAGCATCGAGCTGATCTCTTTGTTCTTGAGCTTCTCGACCTTGATCGTGACATTGTCCTTCTTCAGCATCTTCTTGAAAAGACCGGAAAGGATGTCGGTATCGGCTTTCAGTTCTTCCTCAAGCTTTTTCGTATTCTTGACCTTCAGCGCGTCTTCCATGTCGGCATCGATGCGCTTGAACTTAATGCCCTCGTTCTTCATCTCCAGCTGCTGGATGAAGGGCATATCGATCTCGTCCGGCAGGACGACCGCGTCCATCTTGGCCTTTTTGAACATGTTGACGTACTGGCTCTGCTGCACGAGGTCGGTCACGTAGTAGACGGTCTTTTCCTTCTTCTCTTCCTCGACCGGTGTGCCGTCCGGATTTTCAACAGTGCCCTCAGCCTTTTCAGCCGCATCCGAAGCTTCCGATTCGGTCTCAGTGCTGTTTTCCGTGCCTTCCGCCTTCGCCTCTTCCTCGTCCGGCTCGTCATCGATCGGCTTCACCTCCAGGCACTCCGGAAGCACCTGGTACTTTCCGTCGAGATTCTTGAAGAGAATGTAGTCGGTCATCTTCTTGCAGAACTTCTCGTCCCGCAGGCAGCCGTACTTGACAAAGGGGCTGATCGAATCCCAGTTTTTCTCGTAGAATTCACGGTCAACCTTGCACAGTCCCGACAGCTTATCCGCAATCTTCTTGGAAATATAGTCCTGAATCTTCTTGACAAAGCCGTCGTTCTGAAGTGCGGAACGGCTGACATTTAAGGGAAGGTCCGGGCAGTCAATCGCGCCCTTTAAGAGCATCATGTACTCGGGAATGACTTCCTTGATGTTGTCGGCGACAAAGACCTGGTTGTTGTAAAGCTTGATGACGCCCTCTAATGAATCGTAGCCGAGGTTGATCTTCGGGAAGTACAGAATACCCTTTAAGTTGAAGGGGTAATCCATGTTCAGATGGATCCAGAACAGCGGCTCCTTATAGTCGTGGAAGACCTTACGGTAGAATTCCCTGTACTCCTCTTCGGTGCATTCATTCGGGTGCTTCGACCACAGCGGTGTCGTATCGTTGACCGGCTTTTCTTCGGGCTTCTTCGCGTCTTCCGCGTTTTCACCCTCCGGAGCATTCTCCGTTTTCGGTTCCGCGGGCTTTACATCTTCGTTTTTCAGGAAGATCTCCACCGGCATGAAGGAGCAGTATTTATCCAGGACCGTACGAATCCGGTACTCGTTGCAGAATTCGTGCGAGTCATCGGATAGGTGCAGCGTGATCTTCGTACCGACCTCTTTCCTGTCGCCGTCCTCCATCTCGTAGCTTAAGCCGCCTTCAGAAACCCAGTGTACCGGTACGGCGTCCTTCTCGTGGGACAGGGTGTCGATTTCGACCTTGTCCGCGACCATGAAGACCGAATAGAAGCCCAGGCCGAAATGACCGATGATCTGCTCGTCCGAAGCCTTGTCCTTGTATTTCTGCATGAAATCCGCGGCGCCGGAGAAAGCGATCTGGTTGATGTATTTCTCCACTTCGTCCGCGGTCATACCGATACCGTTATCGATGACGGTCAGCGTCTTCTTCTCTGAGCTTGTCAGAACATCAATTCTCGGCTGATAGTCTTCCGGAAGTTCCGCCTCGCCGACAAGCGCAAGTTTTTTCAGCTTGGTAATCGCGTCGCAGCCGTTTGAGACCAGCTCACGAAGGAAAATATCGTGGTCCGAGTAGAGCCACTTCTTAATAATCGGGAATATATTTTCGCTGTCGATTGACAGACTGCCCTGTTTCAGTGCCATCTTTCGCCTCCAAAATAAACAATGCGCAGGCTTTTTCAGCCCACGCATTGTATTATAGCACTGTTTGTTAGCACTGTCAAGGTTTGAGTGCTAAGTTTCTGTCATCCCAGATTCAGTTCGGAATTTTTGCTGCTGCGCGGCTCTGCCCTTTTCAAAAATCCCTGTTCCAGATGAATCACTTTGCCAGGAGGCTGACATCTCCCGAAGCCGTGTCGATCTCAAACTCCGCGCTGCCGTCGCCGGCGATATAGCGGTTCTTCTCCTTCATCATCGGAAGATCATAGGAAACCTTTCCGGAGGCGGTGTCGATCTTTGCACTGAAACCGGCGTCCTTGGGAAGAAGGATTTCTACGTCGCCGGATGCGGAATGGATGTCCGCCTTTTTCGGCGCGGAAGAGAAGGAAAGTTTCTGCGTTCCGGACGCGGTATCAATTTCCAGTGTATCAGCAGTGCATTCCTTCATGGTTATGCTGCCGCTTGCAGATCTGAGCTCCGCTTTTTCCGCCCGGGTATCTTTTATTACAACTTCCCCGCTCGCGACACTTACCGCTAAGCCTTCTATATCCATTCCTTCAATGTTTACTGCAGCGGAAGCCGCATTTACATTCAGGAAGCGGTAGGAAACAGATGCCGGAACCAGCACCTCGAGATCCTTTTTCACATTATTGATACTAAGAAGACTCATACTTTTCGTTTTCTCATAGGCGATCCGAAGCGTCGTACCGTCCACCCAGGACTGCACCCGCTCGTCGTCACTGATGTCGCCTCTGGAAAGCGTCTCATGGATTTCGATCGTGTCCGCATCGTGGGGCTTTACCGTCACGGATCCGGATGCCCATTCGATATCGAACCCGGTAACTTTATCTGTGATCATGCGGTCTCCGGCGGTATATTTTTCGCCGTTTACAAGTGTGTTTCCGAACGGAATATTACGAAGCGTCATGCAGCCGGTGAGGCTGAAAGCAAGAACGGTTACAAGACTGACAACTGCAATGATTTTTTTCATGATTTTTCTCCTCTTTTATTCTCTGTCTGCTGTACTGATGGCAGGCTCCTTATTCTGAAAACTAATACCGAACGGCAGGCTGTTCAAAATGCTTTACATTTCTGCCGGAGGATTCTTCTTCGACCCCTTCACAAGCCCGGCGATGATCAGGATCGTTCCGACCGCCAGGCATCCGATCAGGAGGATCCATTTCAGGTTGCTGTCTACGGTCATATAGTTCCAGACAGCGGGACTGAAGCGCGGCAGCTGGTCGGCATTTCCCAGAAGAAGGTTGATAAAGAAGTTCGCAAAGAACTCGAAAAGACCGACAAGAACGACGACAAAACCGGCTTTTGCGAGTCTGGAGCATTTCAGATAGCGAAGGATCGCGAAGATGGCCCAGGCGAGCAGCAGGAAAGGTCCTGCGATGGCGATTGTCTCATGCAGCATCCTGCCGAAGTTTCCGAAGCGGCTGACCTTCAGCCCGACCGCGAGCATCATGAGGGCGAACAGAATTGTATCCACGGCAAGAACCGTCAGCGCCTTATTTTCGCCAAGCCTTTCAGCGATCGGTTTTGCACGGACCGCGAAGGGCAGGAAGACGACGGAGAGTCCGAAGAGCGTCGAAAGCGCCGCGACGAAGAACCAGTCTCCCCGGGTATAAACTGCGATCACTCCAAGAAGAAGGATCAGGCTCGCTGTGGAGGAGCCCAGCATCCAGAGCGCCTTGTTTTCACGCGCCATGATCGGTACAATAATCAAAGAGGACGCGAGAAGAAGGGATGCCAGTACGATAAAGAACCAGGTCAGTCCGTGACCGGTTGCAAGGTTGACAATAAAGCAGACAAGTATCGGAATCATAAAGATGCCCGCGACGATTGTCCCTGCGAGTGTCGATTTCCGTTTGAAGAATCTGGACTGCTCCCGCAGGACTTCCTGCTTTTCCGAAGCGACAACGGTCTCAATCTCGGTGCCCTGCATTTTCTTCAGGAGTGCCGAGCAGTCAGGGCACTCCTTTAAGTGCTCCCGGACAATCGCGGCCGATTCTTCGCTGCAGACCGCATCCTGATAGAGGGGCAGAAGATCGCGGATCATATTGCAGTTATATTTCATAATTTCCCCATCCTTTCCTGTATTTGTAATTTCGCACGGTGGTAGGTGACGCGCGCCCAGTTTTCGGTCTTTCGGAAAATGGTACCGATTTTCGCAAATGACAGTTCACCGAATACCCGAAGCTCAAAAACTTCACGGTAGGGCTCCTTCAGATCATGCATGGCCAGGTGAATTCTGAAGCTCATGTCTGCGTCGCTCACAGCCTCTTCGTGGCTTTTCCGGTCATCCGGCAGTTCCTCCGGAAACTCGGAAACTTCACGGTTCCTTTTACGCATCTCATCATAGAAGAGATTCCTCGCGATTGAGAGAAGCCAGGTCCCGACATCCGATTCGCCGCGGAAGCTTCTTTCCGTACTCATTGCCCGGTAAAAGGTTTCCTGCGCGATCTCCTCCGCGAGATCACGGTTTTTCGCCAGCGTCATCGTGTAGGAATAGACCCGCATATACTCGGTTTCATAGAGCTTCTGAATCATATCCCGATCCATGCATTTCACCTCCTTTCCCTGTGCTACCATCGTTTAGACGGAGGAAAGTCCGTTTCGTTACAAAGATTTTTAAATATTTTTTAAAACAGTTCCGTACCCTTTAAGAATCTTTCCAAGATCCTGTGCAGAAGCAGACTGTGCAGCATTTCGTATAGAACCTGAACAGATACCTGCAGTTAAGGACAGTTTCACCCGACCGGTTCTTTTACAAAACCGGCCGGGTGAAACTGTCCCTGTAAATTCCGCAGGAAGACGGTCCTTTTACAGTCCGAGCCAGTCCAGCGCCTCTTCGATATGCGCGTCCCAGCTGTCCCAGTTGTGGATGCCGGGATAAGTGACAAAATGATAGTCGAAGGGATTTCCCGAAAAGCCGAGGAAGACTTCGCCCATCGCTTTCGACCAGCGCATGCCGTCCGTCTCATCCGAGCCCATATAGTGGAAGATCCTCGGATACGGTCCGCCGGCAGCGACAATCTTTCTCGCGAGATGGAAGGCATCGTAATCCGTACCGACAAGGTCCGGGAAGCGGTCGCCGTAGATCCGTTTCATGGCCTTATGCCAGCCCGGCCAGCTTTCCTCGGTAATCGTTTTGTACTGCTCCTGGAAGGCGTCCGCCGGGAAGTTGGCTGCGGAAAGCACGACAATGCCGCTGTACAGGTCCGGACGGGTCAGGCCGACTGTCAGCGCGCCGCAGCCGCCCATCGACAGCCCGCCGATGAAATTGTCTTCGCGCCTTCTGGAAATATTGAACCATTTTTCACAGAGCTCCGGCAGCTCTTCGGTAATGTAGCTCAGATACGCAAGACCGTTTGCCATGTCGTTGTAGAAGGAAAAACCGCCGTCCGGCATGACGACAGCGAGGTTCCGCTTCTGTGCGTAGCGCTCGATGGAGGTCTGACGCATCCACGCCGTATGGTCTTCCGACCAGCCATGCAGCAGATAAATGACCTTGAACCCGTTTTCGGGTTTATCGATGCCTTCCGGCAGGATAATGCTGATATTTGTTGACTTTCCAAGTTTTTTAGAGAAAAAACTGAATACACCGCTTGCCATTGATAAACTCCTTTAGCACAAATCCGCAGGCTGCGGTTTATGTGCGCAGCCTGCGGAAAAATCCACAATTATGATTCTGCCTGTACACAGTCCAGGATCACCTTCAGGATCCGGTACGAGCAGAGCTGAAGCTCGGCCTTTGTGATCGGGCAGAAGACCTCACCCTCCTTCGCGCCGACGCTCTTTACGATGACATCGTAATCCAGCTGGGAGCCGGGCATCGTGAGATCGTTTCCGGCCTTGATGCAGGCTGCAGCATCCGAAGGATGATACTTGCGGCCATCGTTCGGATCGCCGCCGAAAATGTCGCCGGTCGTGCCCCAGTCGGTCATGACAAGGCCCTTGAAGCCCCATTCATCCCTGAGAAGCGCAGTAACGGTGTCGTAATTGTTCGCCGCATGCGTTCCGTTGATGAGGTTGTAGGAGGTCATCAGGGACAGCGGCTGCGACTCCTTCACCGCAATCTGGAAGCCCTTCGTATAAATCTCGCGGATCGAGCGCTCGGATGCGTGCGCGTTGCAGCCCTGGCGGTTGTCTTCGTTGTTGTTCAGCGCATAGTGCTTAATGCAGGTGCCGCATCCCGGATGCTTCTGGACGCCCTTCGTATCGGCAGCCGCGCATTTACCGGCAAGTAAGGGATCCTCCGAATAGTACTCGAAGTTTCTGCCGCATAAAGGATTCCGGTGAATATTCATGCCAGGCGCAAGCCAGAGCGTTACATGGAACTCTTCCATCTCTTCGCCCGCGATATCGCCGGCCGCTTCCACAGCCTCCATGTCCCAGGTCTGCGCCAGGCAGGTCGCAATCGGGATCGCCGTGCAGTACTGGTAATAGTCAATCGCATCCTCCGGACGCTCGGGCGTCTGTCCGCCCATGAAAGAGCCGAGCTCGCCGAACGCGCCTTCGCCAAGGCCCGGGATGATATTGTTGTCTTTGTCTGCCACAAAATGTCTCGTCAGACGGAGACCCGCAGGTCCGTCCGCCAGCGCGATATTCGGAATGCCGCGGTACAGGAGCTTCGAAGTCGTATCGCCGGCCGCACCGGGTACCGCGAGGGATTCCGCGCCGATTGTGGGCGCGCCGCCGAAGCCGCCTCTTGAGGTGCCGATGCACAGATCCGCCATTTCTTCCACCGTCAGCTGCGCGACGAGCTCGGAAAGCTCTGCTTTTTTGTCGATGACATCCTGCAGTGTGCTCGTATCTTCCTTATCCGTCGTCATCTCCTGCGGAGCTTCGCTGTATTTCACGACTTCTGTTTCAATACAGTCAAGATCTGCCGAAAGCACCGGCGCTGCAGCCTTCTCTTCTTCTTCTCCTTCGTAGGAATACGGTGCGCAGTCCGGATGAATCAGCTCCAGCTCGGTATCGCAGACGGCTTTGTTCTGAAGCACCGAGACCACCTTGCGTTCTGCGATCTCTACAGCGGCAATCACATGCGTATCACGGCTGTTCACGCCGGCGCGAATGTAATATTTGCCGGGTTCAAGCACCCAGGAAGCACACTTCTCACAATAGGATGCCATATCGGCAATCTTAAAGGAAATCGACAGGCACTCCTCCTCGCCGGGCGCAAGCTCCTTCGTCTTTGCAAAACCCGCAAGCTCCTGATAGGGCTTCTCCAGATTTCCCGCGGGCGCCGAATAGTAGACCTGCACGGTTTCCTTTCCGGACCGCTCGGCGGAACCATTTTTGACGCCTGCTTTGACGATCACCTGATCGCCCGAAAGCTCCGCCGCACAGCCTGTGATCTCAAAGGAGGCATAGCTGCCGCCGAATCCGAAGGGATAGGCCGGGGTGACATTGAAGGTATCAAAATAGCGGTAGCCGACATAGATTCCTTCATTGTAGTATTCGTCATCCGTATCGCCGTTCATATGGCTGAAGGATGCAGACGAAGGATAATCGGTATAATTCTCCGCCCAGGTGGTCGTCAGATGTCCGTTGGGGTCAGATTTTCCGGTCAGTACATCCGCCAGCGCATAGCCGGTGATATTTCCTGCCTGGCTCATGAGAAGAAGCGCGCCGAGATTCGGAAGCGCCCGGACAAATTTCGTATCCATCACGCCACCGACATTCAGGATGACAATGAGCTTGTCATATGCGGCTGAAAGCGCGAGCAGATTCTGCTTCTCGCCTTCGGTCAGCTCATAGTCTCCAGGAACCGGATGACGGTCTGCGCCTTCGCCGGAATTTCTGGAGATCACGTAAATCGCAGCATCGGCCTTCTCTGAAAGGTCCTCGGGAAGGATGTCCGGAACTTCAGGGGTCAGGTTCGGACGGCTGAACACATACGAGATGACAGCGTGCATGCCGCCCTCTTTCATCCGCTTCTGGACTTCCGCGTACATTGCCATCTGCTCATCCTGTACGATCTTGTCATAGCGGTCAAGCCAAGCGGTATTTACGACCTTCAGGCCGGCTTCTAAAAGTCCCTGCTCCGCATTCACAACCACACGGCTGTTCACATCGCCTGAGCCGGTTCCGCCCTTCACCGTATGCCGGATGCCCGAACCGAAGGCTGCAACGGTTTTCACATTTGCAAGAGGCAGCGCCCCGTTGTTTTCAAGAAGAACCATCCCCTGTGCGCCGATCTTCCGCGCACGCGCCATGTTCCGTTCTTCCCGCGGACTGACTTCCGGGAATTTTGATGCGTAAATCTTTGCCATTTCGTTTTTCCTCTCTCTTTTTCTATGCCAAAGGGACAGGTCCTTCCGGATTCAGGCTCTCTTCGCCCGGCACCGCAGCGGCCTGTCCCGTGACAGTATGGTTACTGCTTCGCGATTTCACATTCCAGAATCACTTTGAGAATCCGGTATGCCGAGCGCTGAAGCTCTGCCTTCGTAATCGGGCAGAAGACTTTTCCTTCTTTTGCGCCGACACTCCGTGTGATGATATCGTAGTCCGACTGGGAGCCGGGCATGATCAGGTCGTTTCCGGCCTTGATGCAGGCAGCCGCATCCGAAGGCATATACTTTCTGCCGTCGTCCGGGTCTCCGCCGTAGATATCGCGGGTTGTTCCCCAGTCTGTCATGACAAGGCCCTTAAAGTCCCATTCATCGCGCAGAATCGACGTCACAAGATCGGCGTTGTTGGCTGTATGCGTTCCGTTGACCAGGTTATAGGAGGTCATCAGAGACAGCGGCTGGGATTCCTTCACCGCAATCTCGAACGCCCGAAGATAAATCTCGCGGACCGTGCGTTCCGAGGCATGAACGTTGCAGGCCTGGCGGTTTTCCTCACTGTTGTTGAGCGCGAAATGCTTAACGCAGGTTCCGCGGCCCTTGTGCTGCTGCACGCCCCGCGTATCTGCGGCGGCACAGCGTCCCGCGAGCAGGGGATCCTCCGAGTAATACTCGAAGTTTCTGCCGCAGAGCGGATTCCTCTGAATATTCATGCCGGGCGCGAGCCAGAGCGAGACATTGAACTCTTCCATCTCGGAGCCTGCGATATCGCCTGCCGCCTCGACTTTTGCCATGTCCCAGGTCTGAGCAAGCATGGTCGCGATCGGGATCGCCGTGCAGTACTGGTAATAATCTACGGCATCTTCCGGCCGCTCAGCTTTACTGGGAACGCCGGAGCCCGCGAAGCCTCCGAGCACATCTTCGTCGGAGCCTCCGAGTACATTTCCTTCCGCGTCCGTCACGAAATGCTTCTGCAGGCGGAGTCCCGCAGGACCGTCCGCAAAGACCATGTTCGGGATCTTCCTGCTCTCGATGAGACGAGAAGTCGTATCGCCCGCCGCGCCGGGGACGGTCACGGACTGTGAGCCGATGGTCGGGTCGATGCTTCCGCTTGCGCGCGCGGAGCCGATGCAGATATCCGCAAGCTCCTCCACGGAAAGCTGTGCGACAAGCTCCGAAAGCTCGGCTCTCTCATCCAGAACATCGTCAAATGTGATCGTATAATCCTTGTCTGTCTTCATCAGCTTCGGCGCGCCGCTGTACACGGCAGTTTCCGTCTTCACGCCGGAAAGATCCGCGGTATAAACCGGAGCCGAATCCTTTTCCTCCTGCTCGCCTTCGTAGCTGTAGGGCGCGCAGTTCGGCTTGAATTCCCGAAGCTCGGTGTCAAGAACCGCTTTATTCTGCAGTGCGCATACGACCTTCCTCTCCGGAATTTCAATCGCCGCCGCGATGTGGGTGTTTCTTGAGTTTGTACCGACACGGATGTAATACTTTCCGGGTTCAAGCACCCAGGAAGCGGTCTTCTCGTCATAGGAAGCCATATCGGTTACATTAAAGCTGATCCGCACCGTTTCCGCTTCTCCCGGAGCGACGTCTCTGGTCTTGGCAAAACCGACAAGCTCCTGGTAGGGCTTTGAAAGCTCGCCCTGCGGTGCCGAATAATACACCTGAATTGCTTCTCTTCCGAAGTATGTGTCTCCGGTATTCCGAATGGACGCACGCACCAGCACCTCATTGCCCGTAACCCGCACCGCAACTTCCGGAACCGAGAAGATCGTATAGCTCAGGCCGTAGCCGAAGGGATAGGCCGGAGTCACATTGAAGGTGTCGAAATACCGGTATCCGACATAAATGCCCTCGTAATAATATTCGTCTTCGGTGTCGCCGTCCATATAGCTGAAGGTATTTGCCGAAGGATAATCGAAATAGTTTTCGGCCCAGGTCGCGGTCAGATGGCCCGAGGGAGTCTCCTTCCCGAGAAGCACATCCGCGAGCGCAAGACCCGAAATATTGCCGGGCTGGCTCATCAAAAGAACCGCGTCAACGCCCGGGGTTTCCCGGAGGAATTTCGTATCCATCACGCCGCCGACATTGAGAATCACGGCGATATGGCCGTAGGCCTCCGCCAGCGCGCGGATATTCTGTTTTTCTGTCTCGTTCAGCACGTAGTCGCCGGGTACCGGATGACGGTCCGAGCCTTCGCCGGAATTCCTGGAAACCACATAGATCGCCGCGTCAGCCTTATTTTCCAGATCCTCATCCTTGATTCTCGGAACCATCGGCATGATATTGGTCTGGCTGAACAGATAGCGGATGAGCGCCATCCTTCCGCCCGTCGCGAGAATATCCGCACGGTGCTTCCGTTCGGCCTTCTGTGTCTGCTCTACGATGACATCGTAGCGGTCGAGCCAGGATTCGTTCGTGATAATCAGGCCTGCTTCCTCCAGGCCGTGCTCCACATTGATTACGACGCGGCTGTTCACATCGCCCGAGCCGGTTCCGCCCTTGATGGTGTGGCGGACGCCGGAGCCGAAGGCTGCGATCGTTTTCACGTTGTGAAGAGGCAGGAATCCTTTATTCTCCAGAAGAACCATCCCGTGCGACGCGATTTTTCTCGTGAGAAACATGTTGTACTCTTCACGTGCGCTCTTTTTAGAAGTTGTCGATGCGTAAATTTTCGCCATAATGCGTTCCTTTCTTTGCCGGGCCGAACGTCTGAAGAAAACCCGGGTCTTTTTCGTCTTCTTCATCATCGTCCGTCTCGAATACGAACATACTCTTAGCCTATTATAAGGGATTTTATTGTTTTTTTCCACAATAAAATGAGGAAAATCGAAATGAAAATCATGAACATTCTGTAAAGACACTTGAAAGTTTCGGCGCCTTCATATAAAATTGACCAAAAGCCAGCTATGTGAAAGGAACTTCACCCGCATGTTTCAGACGATCCTGTTCGATCTTGACGGCACCATTACAGACCCCGGCGTCGGCATCACAAACTCTGTCATGTACGCTCTAAGGGAGCAGGGCATCGAAGCGCCGCCCCGGGAGGCGCTCTATCCGTTTATCGGGCCTCCCCTCCGGGACTCCTTTGACAGGTATTACCATATTACGGGGGAGCGCTTTGACAAGGCGCTCGCGGATTACCGCGTTTATTATCTCTCGAAGGGGATTACGGAAGCAGAACTGATCCCCGGAATCGGGGAACTGTTAAAAACGCTGAAGGCGGAAGGAAAAACGCTGATTGTCGCTACCGGAAAGCCTCAGCCGATGGCCGAGGACGTCCTGAAAGCTTTCGGCGTACGGGAATATTTCGATTTTGTGTCCGGGCCGGACCTTTCGGAAACCGTCAATATCAAAAAGTCCGACGCAATCAGCTACGCGCTTCAAAGTCTCGGAATCACCGACAAAAGCACCTGTGTCATGGTCGGCGACAGGGACAATGATATCCTCGGTGCGAAAGGCGCCGGCGTATCTTCTGTCGGCGTGCTCTGGGGATACGGAGACCGGGAGGAGCTTATACGCGCCGGCGCGGACCGGATTGTCGAAACGCCGGAAGAGCTGTACCGGGTGATCCGCAGTACCTCTGTCTGATACAAAGACCGCCGGAAACTGCTCCCGTGCCCAATAGCGCCGCGTTTTTTCGAAATACGAAAGGAGTTTTTCATGCCCTTATATTTTGTCCGTGAGGATATCACCAGGTTCCCCGCCGATGCGATTGTCAATGCTGCGAATGAATCCCTTCTTGGCGGCGGAGGCGTCGACGGCGCGATTCACCGCGCGGCGGGACCGGAGCTTCTGAAGGAATGCCGGACGCTGAACGGCTGCAGAACCGGCGAAGCGAAAATCACCGGAGGCTACCGGCTGCCCGCGAAGCACGTCATTCACACCGTCGGTCCCATTTATCGGGGCGGAAAGCACGGGGAGGAAGCGCTTCTTCGCTCCTGCTACCGAAACTCCCTTCTTCTTGCGCGCGAAAACCACCTCGAATCCATTGCCTTTCCGCTGATTTCCGCCGGCGTCTACGGCTATCCGAAGGACCAGGCGCTTTCAGTCGCGGTCGACGAGATCCGCGCCTTTCTCCTCGAGGATGACATGGATATGCAGGTGACGCTGGTCCTGTACGACCGGTCGGTCTCCATGCTCAGTAAAAAGCTTTACGGCGAACTTAAAAGAAGGATCGATGATGCCTTTGCCGGGGAGCATTACAATGAAAACACCCTGGCCCGCCGGCTGCTTGCCTCCTTCAGGAAGGAGCGTCCGGGAAAAACGGGCGGCAGACGCAGGGAGGCTTCCATGCCCATGGCAGAGGAGGCTTATAAAGAAGTGATGCCGGAGGCGGAGGCTTCTTACGAAGAAGCTTTCCCGGAGGCAGACGAAGCGCTCTGTGATGCAGCGTCTTCAGCCGAAAAGGTCTGTGAAAAAGACGGTCTTACGGGCACTTCGAAAGCCCCGGCGCTTCCGATGTCATCCATGCCTTTTGACACGGCAGCTGCCGGAAGCGCAAAAGCTTATTCCGCCGCGGCTTCGCCGGAGCTTCGGGACATGCTGAATTCTCTTGATGAAACCTTTACGGAGATGCTTCTTCGGAAAATCGACGAAAACAGGATGAGCGACGCCGAATGCTACAAGAAAGCCAACATCGACCGGAAGCTCTTCAGCAAGATCCGGTCAAATCCCGCGTACAGGCCCAAAAAAACGACGGTTCTCGCCTTTGCCATCGCTCTTCGTCTTTCTCTTCCGGAAACCGAAGAAATGCTGAAAAAAGCCGGTTTTGCGCTCTCTATGAGCAACAAAACCGACATCATTATCCGTTATTTCATCGAGCACGGGAATTACAGCATTTTCGACATCAATGAAGCGCTGTACGAATTCGACCAGATGCTTCTCGGGGCTTAAAAACCCGCGCTATCCTTTCTTCGCCATCCACACGTTATATACGAGAATACTGCCTACGACAATCACGGCTCCGACACAGGAAAGGGCCGTGATTTTTTCATGATAGAAGATCGCGACCCACAAGGGGTTCAGGATCGGTTCGAGCCCGGTAATGAGGCTCGCTGTCACCGGAGGCGTACGTTTGATTCCGTGGGAAAACAGAATGTAAGCGCCGCCGACCTGGATCAGTCCGAGGCCGAGGACGGCAAGGATCACGGGAAAAGCGAAGTTGGTTTCCCGGAATACTAGCGGCGTGAACAGGACGCCGGAAGCAAGCTGTCCTAAAAAGCAGGACGACAGCGCGTCCGCCTTTTTCCCGGTGTTCATCATAAAGACGCCGGCGTAGCAGACGCCCGATGCGACCGCCGCGATATTGCCCCACTGATTTCCGCTTCTTAAGCCGTCGATAAAGAACAGGATCACGCCGGCAAACACGACAAGGCAGGTGATGACGTCCGCTTTTTTCGGACGTGAGTGAAAGATGATCGCCATCAGAAGGATCACAAATACCGGAGCCGTAAACTGCAGCACGATCGCGTTCGCGGCTGTCGTCAGCTTGTTCGCAACCGTAAACAGGGTCGTCACGCCGATCATGGACAGCGCGCCGATTATGACCTGGCGGCTCAGAATGATCCGGTGCCTGGTGATCAGCATATATACGCCGATGAGCGCGGCACCGATCAGGTTCCGGACGCCGTTAATCGCTAAGGGTCCCCAGGGGATCAGCTTGATAAACAGTCCACCGGTGCTGAAAGCAACGGATGCCAGAATGACGCAGATAACGCCGCCTCTGATGTTTTGTCCTTTCTCACTCTCTGCCATATCCGTCTCCGAAGCAGTCCGTTTCCAACTGCCCTGCCTTACCTAAAAGCACCGCCCGTCACTCCCAAAGTGTACGCCCGCATGCCGTCTGCCGCCTTTTTCGTTCCTTGGTGCATCAGTTAATAAACTGGAAAGCCACATACCCCGCGTACAGCAAAAGGAGCAGGATGCCCTGCGTCCGTGAAAGCTTCTGCCGGATCAGTGTCGGAATCGTCATAATCGCCATGACCGTAAGCATCAGCGGAAGATCGACAATAAGAGACGCGTTCATGCCTGCAATCTGCTTTTCCACCGGAAGCCTGAAAGGCGCCAGCGTAATGGAAATTCCGCTGACAAGCGCGAGATTGAAGAAGTTCGCACCGATGATATTGCCAAGCGAAAGATTGCTGTGACCCTTTACGAGGGCTGTGATCGCTGTGACAAGCTCCGGAAGGGATGTCCCGAGCGCAACAAAGGTCAGCGCAATCACCGTGTCCGGGACTCCGAGGAGCGTAGCGATCTTGGTTCCGTTATTCACAAGAAGGCGGGCGCCGAGCGCAATCAGCGCCGCGCCGACCACAAGGAGGACAATCGTTTTCCAAAAGGGGCTGTCCGCTTCCTTCTCATCCTCCGCTGCCGCTTTGTCCGGATGCTTAAAGCCCTGCACCATGACAATAATCATATAGGCAATGAACATCATCAGGAGAATAATGCCCGTCAGGCGCGAAAAGTCGCGAAAAGCGTAGGAAATGACCATGAAAAAGGCTGCAGCGATAAAGAAGCAGGCGACCGGAAGCCGGAAGGATTTCCGCTCGACTTCTGTCGGCCGGATCGCAATCGTAATCGCCGAAATCAGCGCGGTATTGCAGATCACCGAGCCGATCGCGTTTCCGTAAGCCATATCTCCGATGCCTTTTACAGCGCTTGTCGCGGATACCATGACCTCCGGAAGGGTTGTGCCGATCGAGACAATGGTAGCGCCGATAATAAATTCCGGCACATGAAACTTCCGGGCAAGCCCGGTTGCCCCGTCTACAAACCAGTCTCCGCCCTTGATGAGGCACACGAGGCCGATCACGAAAAGAACGATCGGGAGCCACATGCCCTGGCTCTCGACCCAGGCATTCAGATTATTGAATAAATCACCCATAATTTCAAAGATTCCCCCTTGAAAAAAAGCTCCGTTTATTATACTCAAAACGAAGCTCCTTTTCAAGGGAAAAATCGCCGCAATACGACGTTTTATCCTGTGATATCCGCTCTTTTAGGCTTAAGATGCCTGCTTCTTTTACAGAACCTCCTCATTTTCATACCGTCTGCTGTCCCTTCACGCGCTGACAACGCCGTCGCGGATTCTCAGTACACGGTCGGCGTAGGAGGAAGCCTCC
>CAMVNR010000056.1 GCA_947168905.1 uncultured Lachnospiraceae bacterium | reverse complement strand
CTTCTATCAGCACCAGTACGGCCAGATTTTCGGCGCGATCATGGAGCAGTACCGGAACGGAAAGCCGACCGATATTGTGACGCTGCAGGACGCCCTGAAGCGCCAGGACGTGTCTCCGGAAGTCTACAGCCTGGACTTTCTGAAGGATCTTCTGAATTCGGTGTTTACCGCGGCAAATATCCGCTCCTATGCCAAAATCGTCGCGGAAAAAGCGACGCTCCGGCGGCTGATCAAAACAACCGACGAAATCGCGAACAGCTGCTACCTGGAAAAGGAAAGTCCCGAAAAAATCATGGAGAATACCGAGAAGGCGGTGTTTGACCTTCTCGAGAAGCGCCAGGACAATAAGATCGAACCTGTTTCGGACATTGTGCTGCGTGTCATCGGACGGATTGAAGAAGCCTCCAGAAACGGCGGTGTCCCGACCGGCATTCCGACCGGCTTTACCGATCTTGACCGCCTGACAAACGGAATGCAGCCGTCGGACCTGATCCTGTTTGCGGGCCGTCCTTCCATGGGCAAAACCGCTTTTGTGCTGAATCTGGCGGATCATTTCGCGATCCGCGCCGGCGCTCCGACCGTGATTTTCGAAATGGAAATGAGCAGAGAGCAGCTGATTAACCGCATGCTCTCCATGGAATCGCATGTGGACAGCAATAAGCTGCGTACCGGCAGTCTTTCCGAGCTGGAGTGGGACGATATCGTCGCCGGTTCCTCGGTCATCGCTGGCTCCAAGCTGATTATCGATGACACGCCGGGCATTTCGCTTCCGGAGCTTCGTTCGCGCTGCCGCAAGTATAAACTGGAGTACGGCATCCAGGTCGTGATTGTGGACTACCTTCAGCTGATGTCCGGCGGAGGCCGGAATACGGAATCCAGACAGCAGGAGGTGTCGGAGATCTCACGCGGCTTAAAAGCGATTGCGAGAGAACTGAATGTTCCGCTCATTGCCTGTTCGCAGCTTTCGCGTGCGCCGGAAGCCAGACAGGACCACCGCCCGATGCTTGCGGATCTGCGTGAATCCGGCGCGATCGAGCAGGATGCGGACCTGGTCATGTTTATTTACAGAGATGAGGTCTACAATCAGGAGTCGCCCGATAAGGGGACTGCGGAAATCATTCTGGCCAAGCAGAGAAACGGTGCGATCGGAACCGTCCGCCTGAAATGGATCGCGGAGCAGACAAGGTTCGCTAATCTGGATTATGGACAGCGCCCGGGCGGAAATGAATAAATCTATGGCCGGGCACTTGTGCACAGCTATTCGCATGGCGGATACGCTATAAAGTGATAAAGGAGTTGAAAAAACTTTTATGGAAAAAGGACATTTTTTATTTACGTCGGAATCCGTAACGGAAGGACATCCCGATAAAATCTGCGATCAGATTTCGGATGCGATTCTGGATGCGCTGATCTCCGAAGACCCGATGAGCCGCGTGGCCTGCGAGTGCTGCTGCACGACGGGACTGGTGCTTGTCATGGGCGAGATTACGACGAATGCCTATGTGGACATTCAGAAAATCGTACGTGAGACCGTAAACGGAATCGGCTACAACCGTGCGAAGTTCGGCTTTGACGGGGACACCTGCGCGGTGCTGACCGCGATTGACGAGCAAAGCGCGGATATCGCGCTTGGCGTGGACAACGCACTTGAGGTAAAGGAATCCGGCATGTCGGAAGACGAACTGGACAGAATCGGCGCCGGCGATCAGGGCATGATGTTCGGCTACGCCTGCAACGAGACCCCGGAATACATGCCGTATCCGATCGCGCTCGCGCACCGGATTGTCCGGAAGCTTTCCGAAGTGCGGAAAAACGGTACCCTGCCGTACTTACGGCCGGACGGAAAGTCACAGGTTACGATAGAATACGACGAAAATCACCGGCCGGTGCATGTGGATACCGTCATTGTGTCGACCCAGCACGACGAAAAGGAAGAGCTTAAGGAAATCCGCGAGGATGTGATCCGGACCGTTCTTCAGCCGGTGCTTCCCGAAGAACTGACGGATGAGAAGACACGGATTCTGATCAATCCGACCGGACGTTTCGTGATCGGCGGGCCGCAGGGCGATTCGGGCCTGACAGGCCGCAAGATCATTGTTGACACCTACGGAGGAATGGCACATCACGGCGGCGGCGCATTCTCGGGCAAGGACCCGACCAAGGTGGACCGTTCGGCGGCATATGCGGCGCGTTATGCCGCGAAGAATCTCGTAGCGGCAGGCGCTGCGGACCGCATCGAAATTGAGCTTGCGTATGCCATCGGCGTTGCGCACCCGGTCTCTGTCATGGTCGATACCTTCGGCACCGGAAAGATTCCGGATGAAAAAATCATCGAAATCATCCGGAAAGTCTTTGACTTAAGACCGGCGGGAATCATCCGGATGCTGGACCTGAGAAGACCTATTTACAGGAAAGTGGCGGCATACGGACATTTCGGACGGACGGATCTGGATCTCCCGTGGGAGCGTCTTGACAAGGTAGAGGAAATTAAGGCCCTGTTGGCATGAGCCGGGACGTTCTCTTAAAGGAGAACCCGGAAATAATATATCAGGAGAAGAGTATGGCAGATAAGAAGAAAGTCGAAGCGATCACCTCGAGAGACGTGGATTTCGCGCAGTGGTATACGGACATCGTCAAAAAAGCAGAGCTGATGGATTATTCTTCCATCAAGGGCTTCATGGTTATCAAGCCCGCCGGCTACGCAATCTGGGAGAATATCCAGAGGGAGATGGACAGGAGATTTAAGGAAACCGGCGTTGAGAATGTTTACATGCCGATGCTGATCCCCGAAAGCCTTCTTCAGAAAGAAAAGGATCACGTCGAGGGCTTTGCGCCGGAGGTTGCCTGGGTCACCTACGGCGGCGGCGAACAGCTGCCGGAGCGCCTCTGTGTACGTCCGACTTCGGAGACTCTGTTCTGCGATTTCTATGCGAAGGATGTCCACTCTTACCGCGATCTGCCGCGCCTTTACAATCAGTGGTGTTCGGTCGTGCGCTGGGAGAAGGAAACCCGGCCCTTCCTGCGCTCGAGAGAGTTCCTCTGGCAGGAAGGCCATACCGTGCACGCAACCGCCGAAGAAGCGGAAGCGCGTACGATCCAGATGCTGAATCTTTACGCGGATTTCTGTGAAGAAGTCCTTGCGATCCCGGTTGTAAAAGGCCAGAAGACCGATAAGGAAAAATTTGCCGGCGCGGTTTCCACCTATACGATTGAAGCACTGATGCATGACGGCAAGGCGCTTCAGTCCGGAACCTCGCATAATTTCGGCGACGGCTTTGCGCGGGCATTCGGCATGCAGTTTACCGATAAAGACAACCAGCTGAAGTATATGCACCAGACTTCCTGGGGCACGACGACCCGTCTCATCGGCGCGCTGATCATGGTTCACGGCGACGACAACGGCCTGGTGCTTCCGCCGAAGGTCGCACCGACGCAGGTGATGATCATTCCGGTGGCGGCGCATAAGCCCGGCGTCATGGAGAAAGCGCAGGAAATCCGTGCGCGGCTCGCAAAATGCGTATCCGTGAAACTCGATGATACGGATAAATCTCCGGGATACAAGTTTGCCGAGTGCGAGATGCGCGGCATTCCGGTGCGTGTCGAGATCGGTCCGAGAGACATTGAAAACAACGTCGCGGTGCTTGTCCGCCGGGATACCGGAGAGAAGATCGAAACCTCTCTTGACGAGATCGAAGAGAATGTGACGAAGCTTCTTGACAGGATCCAGCATGAGATGCTTGAGCGCGCCCGTGCGCACAGAGATGCCCACACCTATACCGCGGTGAATTACGAAGAATTCAAAAAGACCATCGAGACAAAGCCCGGTTTTGTGAAGGCGATGTGGTGCGGCGACCGCGCCTGCGAGGATAAGATCAAGGAAGATCTGGCGGCCACCAGCCGCTGCATGCCCTTCGAGCAGGAACAGCTGTCGGAGACCTGCGTCTGCTGCGGCAGGCCTGCGAAGAAGATGGTTTACTGGGGACGGGCATATTAAGCCGGAGCTCTTCCTGGTACCCGGGAGTGAGAAAAAGGCGATGGAGGCTGATTTAGGATGAGATGCCAGAAGTGCGGCGCATATATCCGGGACGATTCTGTTTTCTGCAACTACTGCGGAGAAAAGGTGATCGTCCATGTGCCGAAAAAGGAAAACGGAGGGTTGCAGGAAGCGATCCGGCCCCGTGACGAGGACTTTGACGTTGAACCGACGACGCCAAAGGAACCGGAACGCGTCCAGACTCCGAGAAAGCAGAAGGCCTGGGTGATCGCGGTGATCTTTGCTGCCTGTGCGGTCTTTGCGCTTCTTGCGGTCCTGTTTTACCAGTTCCAGAAGAAAAACCAGCGGACGGTGATCAATCCGCAGCCCGGAACTTCGGAAACGAGCCAGAGCACCCGTGCGCCGGAAAGCACACAAAGCTCCGAACAGGAAACTTCCTCATCAGACAGTCTGCCGGCCGAAGAAGAAAGCACGGAAACAGAGACGCCGGCATCGGAAGAAACCGTGACGGAAAGCGAAACCGAAGAGACAGCGGCGGAAACGGGTGATGACACCGCACCGGCTTCGGAGGAATCGACGGAAGAGCCGTCAAGCTCCATCCCGGAGGGGGTTGAGACGGAGTACGGAGGAATGATTTATCTGGTCACCGAGGGTGAGGCGACGCTTCAGAAGTGCTACAGCTCGGATGAAGTGGTAGAGCTTCCCGACCAGATCAGCGGAGTACCGCTGACGGCGATCGGAGAGGCAGCTTTTGCAAACTGCGAACACCTTCGGGCAATCGATATTCCGGAGGGCGTGACGGAATTCGGACCGTATGCCTTTACTTATTGCAGAAATCTGAAAGCCATCGTGGTGCCTGCGAGCATGACGAAGATCGGAGATCACTGTTTTGATAATACCGGCGGGTTTACTTTTATCGTGCAGGAGAATTCCGTAGGACATTACATCGCAGTCAATAATCATATTAACTATTTGCTCGGCGACTCTCTGGCAGTATTAGAGCAGGCCGAATAAGAAAAACCGCCTGAACAGGGCGGTTTTTCGGATGGAAGGGATATGGACAGGATCATTTTACCCAAGGATGTCGAAAGCATTATTTCGCGGCTGGAAGAAAAGGGCTATCAGGCCTATGCGGTCGGCGGATGTGTCCGCGACTCGGTGCTTTCGAGGCAGCCGAAGGACTGGGACATTACGACGGACGCCCGGCCGGAAGAAGTGAAGGCACTGTTTTTGCGCTGCGTTGACACCGGGATCCGTCACGGGACCGTAACGGTTATGCTGGGGAAAAACGGATATGAAGTGACAACCTTCCGGATCGACGGAAACTATTCTGACGGCAGGCATCCGGACAGCGTACGCTTTACACCGAAGCTTTCCGAAGACCTTCTGCGCAGGGATTTCACGATCAACGCCATGGCGTACAGCAGCCGCACCGGGATCGTGGATCTGTACGGAGGGATTCCGGATCTTAAAAGGAAGCTGATCCGGGCGGTCGGAAACCCGGAGGAGCGTTTTACGGAGGATGCGCTCCGTATCCTGAGAATGGTCCGTTTCTGTGCTCAGCTGGATTTTCGTGTGGAAGACAGAACCTTTGAAGCTGCGAAGAAGCTTTCGGGAAATCTGACAAAGGTTTCCGCGGAACGGATCCGCGAGGAATTTATGAAAACGCTGATGTCGAAGAAGCCCGAACGGCTCGTCCTTCTGGAGGAAATCGGCGCGCTGGCACTCTTTTTCCCGGAGCTTTCCGAGGCTGTGCAGAAAGCACCGGACAATGTTTTCAGGTCTGTTTCGGATTTTCCGGAAGATGCGTTCCTCCGGCTGTCAGAACTCTTTGACATTATCCGCCGGGAAAAGGGACTTCTGCCGCAAGAGGCAGCGGTTCTTGCAGACCGCCGCCTGCGGGAGCTGAAGTTTGATAATCACACACGGGAGACGGCAGTCTTTCTGATGCGTTTTTCGGATGAAAAGCTTCCGACGGACAGAGAAGCGCTCCGCTTTCTCGTTTCCCGGACCGGGAAGGAGAAATTCCCGCTGCTGCTTTCCTTTCGGGAGCTTCATGAGGATCCGGGCACGGATTTTGCAGCGGTCGGGAGGGCTTTTGACGAAATCCTGAAGAGAAACGAATGCACATCTGTCGCGGAGCTTGAAATCACCGGAAGCGACCTCATAAGAGCAGGGATGAAGCCTGGGAAAGCGCTTGGGGAAACGCTTGAGCGGCTTCTTAAAAAAGTGCTTCGGGACCCCTCGCTGAACGAGAAGGAGACTTTGCTGAAGCTCGTATAGGGAAGCACGGCCGAAAAGGGAAACAAGGTTCACAGAAAAAACACTTGCACTTCTGAAAAAAACATGTTAACATTGCAGTACCAACTTAAAGGAGGGAATATTCATGGCATATAAGATTTCTGATGCTTGCATCATGTGCGGCAGCTGCGCAGCGCAGTGCCCGGTTTCTGCTATTTCCGAAGGCGACGGCCAGTACGAAATCGATGCGGATACCTGCATCTCCTGCGGATCCTGTGAAGCACAGTGCCCGGTAGGCGCGATTGCCGAAGAATAATCGGGGATGAACAAAAAAAGGCTGATGCGAACGGACGGCTATCGTTTGCATCAGCCTTTCTTTGTGACCGGAATACGGCTTCATGCCGCGTTTTGGCGATTTGCCCTTAAGAGAACGAATTTTCCTTACATGAGAGATATAAAATGAAGAAACGAATTGTTCTTTATAATCCGGAGGCGGCGAAGGGCCGGGGCCTTTCGCATGCGAAGCGCCTGGAGAAATATGCTGAGGCAGAGTATTCTTATGTGGATATTACAAAGATCAAGGATCTTTTTGCGTATCTGAATTCGGCGCCGGGGGATGCTGAAGTCATCATGACAGGCGGCGACGGAACGCTGAATTTTGCCGCCAACGCGCTGTATAAGAAGGAGCTTTCCCGGCCGCTGTACTACTTTCCTGCGGGCACGGGGAACGATTTTATCAATGACCTGAATAAAAAGCCCGACTGTGAGCCTTTTCCGATCAACGAGTATTTCCGGGGCCTTCCGAAAGTGAAGCTTGAAGATGAGGAGCGCTACTTTATCAACGCCTATGCCTACGGGCTGGACGGATACTGCTGCGAGGAATCGGACCGCTTAAAGGCGCTTGGAAAGGAAAAAGCCTATACGTTGATTGCTGCCGAGGGCGTGCTTTTCAAATACCGGCCGCGGGGAGCGCGGATTACGGTGGACGGGGAGGAAAGATATTATAAGAAGGTCTGGATGGCGCCGGTGATGTTCGGAAGCTTCTTTGGCGGCGGGGTGAATCTCGCTCCCTCCCAGGACCGGAAAAACCCGGAGCACAAGGTCACTTCCGTGGTGATCCACGACATTTCCCGGATCGGCGCACTTTTGCTGTTCCTTAAAATCACCTCCGGGAAGGGAGAAAAATATCCGAAATATCTGGATTACCGGGTCGGCAGGCATGTGGTTGTCGAATATGATGAACCCACTCCGGCGCAGATTGACGGAGAAACGCGGCTGAATGTGAAGCATGCCGAAATCTTCGCTGAAGAGGGCTGAAAAGGAGCTTCAAAATACCCTCTGAAATGCCCGGAATCCCTTAAAATACTTGACAAAATGACAATCTTCTGTTAAAACTATCAGCGGGAACTTTTCCAGACTATACCTGTTCCCGATCTATAGGAGGATTACTATGAATAAGAAAGAATTAGTGGCTGCTATTGCTGAGAAGGCTGAGATCTCCAAGAAGGATGCCGAGAAGGCGCTTGATGCTTTCGTAGCTTCCGTTACTGATGAGTTAAAAGAAGGCCGTAAGGTTCAGCTGGTCGGCTTCGGTACTTTTGAAGTTTCCGAAAGAGAAGCAAGAGAAGGCCGCAACCCCAGAACCGGCGAGACCATCAAGATCGAAGCAGTGAAGGCTCCGAAATTCAAAGCCGGCAGTGCATTAAAGGATGCCCTGAACTGATCCTTTTGACATGCGACTGGACAAATTTCTAAAGGTTTCCCGGCTGATTAAACGCCGCACCGTGGCCAATGAGGCCTGCGATGCGGGCCGGGTATCAGTCAACGGCAGACCGGTCAAAGCTTCCTATGATGTCAAGACAGGCGATATCATTGAAATCGCTTTCGGGACGAAGGAACTGAAGGCAGAGGTTCTTGACGTGCAGGAAACCGTAAAAAAAGAAAACGCGAAAGAATTGGTTAGGTTCTTATAGTAAAAAGCTCTGCGCCGTTTCGGACGGGTCACGCAGAGCTTTTTGCAATCCGAAGCGCATCAGACTGCCGCTTTCGGGGTTTTTGAAATTGAGAGAAGAAAGGAGTTTCCGGACATGGCGAAAACGAATATTCGCAGAAGACGGGCCAATAAACGGGCGATCATTCTGGCGGTGGCGGTACTCGTCATCATCGCCGGAATCTTCCTCATCCAGGCGATCCGGATCGGCCGGCAGAACCGGATCCTTGAGAAACAGAAAGAAGCACTGGAGGAGAGCCTCATCAGTGAAGAGGAGATCCGTGCGTTCCTGGAGGAGAATAAAGATAAGGACCTCTCGCGCGAGGAACTGATCGAACTTGCCAGGGAGCGCTTCGGACTGGTCTTTCCGGATGAGATTCTGTTCCTTCCGGAGGAATAGAAAGCTGCCGGCAGTTTATGATTCAGAAAGCAATCAGGGAAACCATTCAGAAATATGATATGATCCGCCCCGGACAGCGGGTTCTTATAGGCTTCAGCGGGGGGGCAGATTCTTTGTGCCTTCTGGTGAATCTTCATGAGCTCTCAAAAAGCATGGGCTTTACTGCAGAGGCTGTACATGTGCACCATATGCTTCGGCATGAGGCGGCGGACAGAGATGCGGCATTTACGGAAGCGTTCTGCAGGGAGCGGGGGATTCCCTATACGCTTGTGCGCGTGGATGTGAAAACGCGGGCAAATGCCTTTAACGAGTCGACGGAGGAGGCGGCGAGGAATCTTCGCTACGAGGCGCTTTTCAGAATACTGCAGGAACACGGCTCAGACAGGATTGCGCTCGCGCATCATCAGAATGACCTCGCGGAAACCGTGCTGTTCCATATGATCCGGGGAAGCGGCCTGAAGGGCCTTTCGGGAATCCCGCCCGTACGCGGCCCGGTGATCCGGCCGCTCCTTTTTGTTTCCCGAAGAGACATTCTCCTGGACCTTAAAGAGCGCGGAATGTCCTACTGCACCGACGAGACGAATGATTCCGACGATGCCTCGAGAAATGTGATCCGGCATTATGTCATGCCGGCGTTAAGAGAGATCCGGCGGGATGCGGATGCCAAGATCAGCGGGACCGGGAATTACCTTTCGGAGGTCGACCGGTATCTCACAGAAAAAGCAAGGGAGCTTCTTCGGGGAGGGGCTTCGTCCGATGCGGACGGAATCGACGCCGGACTTCTGTGCGCGGAGGATCCTGTCATGCAGGATTATCTTGTCAGCGTTTATCTCAGAGATCACGGCTTCTCCATGAAGGACATTACGCGGGAACACCTGAGGCAGGCAGCGCGTCTGTCCGCGATGGGTGTCGGAAAGAAGACAGATCTTCCGGGCGGCGTTTTCGCCGTCAGAACCTACACAGGCGTCGCCTTCAGGAAGAAGGAGGATGCCGGACGGGAAGAGGCAGGAGAAAAAACCGGCTGTTTCCTGCGGTGCAGGGTGTTTGACCGGCCAAAAGGAAGAACTTTTCCGGAAAAAGAGTATACGAAATGGCTGGATTATGATAAAATAAAGGGAACACCGGTGCTTCGGACCCGGCGGCCGAAGGACCGGATCTCGGTCAGGGCCGGCGAGCATAAGAAACTGAAGGACTGGATGATAGACGAAAAAATTCCGCAGGAAATGCGCGGCAGCCTTCTTCTCGCGGCGGACGGGTCCGAGATCCTGTGGGTGGTCGGATACCGGCTGGGTGCGGATTACAGAGTCACTGACGCCACAACGCGGATTATGGAAATTTCGATCGAAAAAGAAGGAGAAACAGGTGATGAAGGATAAAATCAGCGTACTTATTCCCGAAGAGGAAGTCAACCGCAGAATCAGGGAACTCGGCGAAGAGATCAGCCGGGATTTTGCGGGACAGAGCGTCCATCTGATCTGTATTCTGAAGGGCAGCATCTTTTTTACCTGTGAGCTGGCCAAAAGAATTACGGTACCCGTAACGATCGATTTCATGCGCGTGGCTTCCTACGGCGACGCGACGACAAGCTCCGGAATCGTGCGCCTCTCGAAGGACCTGGACGACACGATTGAGGGAAAGAACGTCATTGTTATTGAGGACATTATCGACACCGGCAGGACCCTGACATACCTTCTCGGACTTCTTTCCCAGAGAAAGCCGAAAAAGCTGAAGCTCTGCACACTGCTTTCCAAGCCCGCACGCAGAGTGACAAAGATTGACGGGGATTATACGGGCTTCGAAATCCCGGACAAGTTTGTCGTCGGCTTCGGCCTCGACTATGCCGAGCACTACAGAAATCTTCCGTATATCGGAGTCGTGGATGAGTTAGGAGATGAGCGTGAATAACCAGCAGGGCAGAAGACGTACAGGCATCCTGGTCTATGTGTTTTTCCTGGCGGTTCTTTTTGGCGGGGCACTTCTTTTTCAGCGCTTTTTCCACAGCTCCCTGGAGGTCAGCTACAGGCAGTATTTAAGCGATCTGGAGAAAGAGAACATTACGGAAGCGAAGATCCGTCAGAATAACCAGGCACCGACCGGACAGATCCTGTATAAGACCGGCGGTGAAGAGACCTATCGTGTCAATGTTCCGGATGTTAATGAAGAGAAAGACCGGCTTCTTGAGAAGGAGCTGAAGCTGAGTTTTACGGATGTTCCCGGGGATCAGCTTTTTTTGTCGACCATACTGCCGGTCATTTTAATGCTCGGCGGCTGCTTCATCATGTTCACGATTATGACCGGGCGGATCAGCGCCGCGAACGGAGGTTCCGGCGGCAATCCGATGAGCGGCTTCACGAAAAACCGCGCCCGAATGACAGACTCGGAGAAGAATCCGATCAAGTTCTCAGATGTGGCAGGGCTTGTTGAGGAAAAAGAGGAGCTTTTCGAGGTGGTGGATTTCCTGAAGGACCCCGGAAAGTATACGGAACTCGGTGCCAGGATCCCGAAGGGCGTTCTGCTTGTCGGCCCTCCCGGTACCGGAAAAACCCTGCTTGCAAAGGCGGTGGCAGGCGAAGCGGGCGTTCCTTTCTTTACGATTTCCGGCTCGGATTTCGTGGAAATGTTCGTCGGTGTCGGCGCCTCGCGTGTGCGCGATCTTTTTAACGATGCGAAGAAGAATTCTCCCTGCATTATATTCATCGACGAAATCGATGCGGTGGCCAGAATCCGCGGCTCGGGTCTGGGGGGCGGCCACGACGAGAGAGAACAGACGCTGAATCAGCTGCTTGTCGAGATGGACGGATTTTCCGTGAATGAAGGCATCATTGTCATGGCTGCGACGAACCGCGCCGATATTCTGGATCCCGCGATCCTGCGGCCGGGACGCTTTGACAGGAAAGTGGCGGTGGGACGCCCGGATGTGCGCGGCAGGGAGGAGATTCTGCGCGTGCATGCGCGGAACAAGCGCCTCGGAGACGATGTGGACTTAAAGCGCGTGGCGCAGACGACGGCCGGGTTTGCCGGAGCGGATCTGGAGAACCTGATGAATGAAGCCGCCATCGGTGCAGCGAAGAAAAACCAGCGCTTTATTTCCCAGGAGGATATCAACCAGGCCTTTGTCAAGGTCGGGATCGGTGCGGAGAAGCACTCCAAAGTGATCTCCGAGAAGGAAAAGCGGATTACGGCATTCCACGAGATGGGACATGCGATTTTGTTTGAGGCCCTGCCGGATGTCGGGCCGATCCATACCATTTCGATTATTCCGACCGGCCTTGGTGCGGCGGGCTATACGATGCCTCTTCCGGAACAGGACGAGATGTTCAGCACCAAGTCCAGAATGCTGCAGGAGATTATGGTCAGCATGGGCGGGAGAATCGCCGAGGAGATCGAATTCTCCGAGGTTACGACCGGAGCCTCGCAGGATATCCGCCAGGCAACCGAGATTGCGCGCGACATGGTCATGAAATACGGCATGTCGGACAAGATCGGCTTTATCAATTACGAGCAGCAGCAGGACGCGGTTTTCATGGGCCGTGACCTCGGGCATATGAAAACCTACGGCGCCGATGTCTTCAATGAAATCGAAGCCGAGGTCAAAAATATCATCAGCGGGTGCTATGAGAAGGCAAAGGAAATTCTGCTTTCGAAGCGGGATATTCTGGAAAAGGGTGCGCTCAGGCTGATTGAGACGGAAAAACTGACGAAAGAAGAGTTTGAAGCGATTTATTATGGAGAGTCCAAAGAACCCGGAGAAACGGCAAATACGCGCGATTGACAGAGAGGCACTGTTCGCAGACGAGACCGCATTCTACCGCTTCCCGGTATCGTTCTGCCCGGGAACGGAGGTGACTTTCCGTTTCCGTACAGCGGAAGGGAACGCGGATAAGGTAATCCTTTTTGGGCGGACGGTGCGTCTGGAGATGAAGAAAGCCTTTACAAAGAACGGCTTTGACTACTTTGAGACGAGCTACACCGCGGATAACCGGCGCTTTTCCTATGCTTTTGTGGTCTTATCGGCAGCGGAGCGCTGTTTCTTCAATAAGCTCGGCGCAACCTCCGAAGAATACGTGACCGATGATTACATGTTTGATTTTGATCCGGACTTCCACACACCCGAGTGGATGCTCGGCGCCGTCATGTACCAGGTTTTCCCGGACCGCTTCAGAAGAGGCGATATGAAAAGCTGTGTCAGAAGCGGCGAATACCGGTATCTTGGCGCGCCGGTCGAGCAGGTGGCGGACTGGAAGGCACCGATTCACGATCTTGATGTGCGCCGGTTCTACGGCGGAGACCTTTTAGGGCTCCGGGAGAAGCTTCCGTATCTTCAGCAGCTCGGAGTCGAAGTGCTTTATCTGAATCCGATCTTCCTTTCCCCTTCGAATCACCGCTATGATTCACAGGACTATGATTACATCGACCCGCATCTGACGGGCTGTGCCGGCGGAAATGAGGGCGATAAGTGTGAAAACGGACGGTATTCGGAGCACTACAGGCACTGTGTGACGGACAAAGAGACACTGGAGAGAAGCAACCGGTGGTTTGCGAAGTTTGTCGAAGAAGTCCATTCCATGGGAATGAAAATCATTCTCGACGGCGTCTTCAATCACTGCGGATCCTTCCACAAATGGATGGACTGCGAAAGAATCTACGAAGACGATGACGACTACGCTCCCGGAGCGTATATTTCGAAAGACAGTCCCTATAAGGACTATTTCTATTTCACGCCGGACGGCAAATGGCCGTATAATACCCGGTATCTAGGCTGGTGGAATAACCCGACGCTTCCGAAGCTTAATTATGAGAGCTCGGATGCGGTGAAGAAGGAAATTCTCCGGATTGCGAAGAAATGGGTCAGCCCGCCCTATAATGTGGACGGCTGGCGGCTGGATGTGGCGGCGGACCTCGGTCCGGGAAGACGCTACAACCACGAATTCTGGCGGGACTTCAGGGCGGCCGTACGGGAGGCCAACCCGCAGGCGGTGCTGATCGCGGAGCATTACGGCAATCCGAGAGAGTGGCTTCGCGGCGACCAGTGGGACACGGTGATGAACTACGACGCCTTTATGGAGCCGGTCAGCTATTTCCTTACCGGAATGGAAAAGCATTCGGACCGTTACGATCCCGTGCTCTATGCCAACGGGCGGGAGTTTTTCTACATGATGCGCGAAAAGATGAGCCGTCTTCCCGGCCAGTCCCTTCTTTCCGCAATGAACGAGCTTTCAAACCACGACCATTCCCGTTTCCTGACCCGGACAAACCACCGGGTGGGAAGGCTGCAGACCTGCGGCGCCCAGTCGGCATCGGAAGGAATTTCCTATGCGATCTTCCGGGAGGGCATTGTCATGCAGTTCACCCTTCCCGGCGCGCCGACGATTTATTACGGAGACGAGACTGGTGTCTGCGGATGGACGGATCCGGACAACCGGCGGACCTATCCGTGGGGAGAGGAGAAGTGGGATCTGATCTCCTTCCACCGGGATGTTATACGGATGCACCGAAGCATCAGCGCATTAAGCACCGGCTCCTACCGCGAGGTTATGGAGGATTACGGGCTGATCGTTTACGGACGCTTTGACGAGAATGGATCCGTGCTGGTTGTGGTCAATCACTCCGAGCAGGGAAGGAAGCTGAAGGTTCCCGTGCACATGATTGAAATGCCCCGGTCCGGACAGGTCTGCAGAATTATGGAAACGAACGACGCCGGGTACAATGTCGGCGTCGTGAAGAAGGACATTGTCGACGGATTCCTGGAGGTGCCGATCGGCGCCTGGACGGCGGCAGTATACAGTACGCTGGTTTTTTAAGGAGAAGCTATGAAGGCCTTAATTCTGTCCTGCAATACAGGGGGCGGACACAATGCGGCAGGCCATGCGCTGAAGGAAGCCTTTGAAGACGCCGGCCATCGCTGCGACGTTGTGGATACGATCGCGCTGACGAACCAGAAGGTCTCGGACTTTGTGTCGGACGCCTATCTGAATATGGTCAACCGGGTTCCGGAAGCTTTCGGAATGGCCTACAACCTCTGGGGCAATATGTCCTCCGAGAAGCGCAAATCCCCGCTTTATTACATGCGGAAGCTGGATTCCAAGAATATTCTGCGGCTGGTGGAAAGAGAACGCTACGACGTGATCCTGGCGACCCACATCATTGCTGCGGAGTCTTTGACCGCGCTGAAAAAGGATGATTTCCTGCAGACGACCCCCTGTATTTACATCAATACGGACTATACCTGCGTTCCTTTTGAAGAGGACATCAACTGCGACAGGATCATTATTCCGCACAGGGACCTTTTAGAGGAATTCCTCGACCACGGACTGGCAGCAGAGAAGCTTCTTCCTTTGGGTATCCCGGTGAAAAAGACTTTTTCAAAGGGAATCGGAAGAACTGAGGCAAGGGCGGCGCTCGAGATTCCGGAGGATATGCCGATGGTGCTCATGATGGGCGGGTCGATGGGCTTTGGAAATCTGCCGAAATATACTGCGGCGCTGAAAAAAGTCTTCGATCACCCCTTTCTCCTGTACATTATCTGCGGAAACAATGAGGATATGAGAGCCGCGCTTCAGAAACGCTTCGAGGGCGATCCTTCCATCCGGCTTGTGGGCTATACCGACCGGGTATCGGACTATATGGCAGCCTGCGACGTGCTTCTGTCGAAGCCCGGCGGCTTAAGCTCCACAGAGGCGCTGGTATCGGGGACACCGCTGGTGCATACGCCGCCGATTCCCGGATGCGAGACCGCAAATGCGGAGTTCTTTGACGCACACGGCCTCTCCTATGCGGCGGGCGGACCGGAAGAGGCTGCGGAAAAAGCCCGGCTTCTTTGTGACGATCCGGCGGCGCGGGAGAGAATGAAGAACGCGCAGAAGGAAAACGCTTACGGTTCCTGCGCTTTGGATATTGTCCTGCTGTCAGAGCAGCTTCTTTCCAAAATGCGGCCGGACCGGTAAAACGCCGGTGAAGAAAGGTCTACCGGGGTGGTTCCCCTTCGGACATAAAAGATTACAGCTTTAGAGGAGGCAAAAGAAAAACATTATGGTACTGCAGATTCTGCTGATTGTCGCGTTCTTCGCGATCATGGTTGGTGTCGGCATCTACTGCCGCAGACATTCGACGGATGTTAACGGATTTGTTCTGGGCGGCCGCTCTGTCGGACCGTGGCTTACGGCATTCGCATTCGGCACCTCGTACTTTTCGGCCGTCATCTTTGTCGGATACGCCGGCCAGTTCGGATGGAATTTCGGCCTCGCATCCACCTGGATCGGCCTAGGAAATGCGTTTATCGGTTCTCTTCTTGCCTGGGTTGTGCTCGGCAGACGTACGCGCGTTATGACGCAGTATCTGGACAGCCGGACAATGCCTGATTTTTTCGACCGGCGCTTCGGCTCGAAAACGCTGAGAATCGTGGCGTCAATGATCGTATTTATCTTCCTGATTCCCTATACGGCATCTCTGTATAACGGCTTATCGAGCCTGTTCAACATGGCTTTCTCGATGCCGTACTGGCTGGTCATCGTGATCATGGCTGCGCTGACGGCGCTGTACGTGATTTTCGGCGGATATATGGCGACTGCAATCAACGACTTTATTCAGGGCATCATCATGCTCTTCGGAATTGTGGCTGTAATTGCATCCGTCCTCATGCAGAACGGCGGCTTTATGGAGTCCATGAACCGTCTTTCACAGGTTGATACCGGTACAGCCTTAAACGGCGGATTTACGTCGTTTTTCGGCCCGGATCCGCTGGCGCTTCTCTTTGTCGTTCTCCTGACATCCCTCGGTACCTGGGGGCTTCCCCAGATGGTCGGAAAGTTCTACGCAATCAAGTCGGAAGACGCGGTTAAGAAGGGAACGATCATTTCAACCGCTTTTGCCATTGTCGTTGCGGGCGGATGCTATTTCCTCGGCGGTTTTGGAAGACTGTATGCGGACAAGGTGGTCTCGGAAGCCGGAAAGGTCAATTTCGATGCAATCGTTCCGACCATGCTGTCGGGTCTCCCCTCCGTCATCATCGCAATCGTGATTGTGCTGGTGCTCTCCGCATCCATGTCGACGCTTTCCTCACTGGTGCTGACATCAAGCTCCACCCTTGCGCTGGATGTGGTCCTTCCCGCGTCAAAGAAGGAATTCGGCGAGAAGAAGCAGGTCCTCGTCATGAGAATCTTCATCGTATTCTTCATCATCGTCTCCGCAGTGATCGCGATTGTGAAGGACACCTTCGGATTCACCTTTATCGCACAGATGATGGGCGTCTCCTGGGGAGCGCTTGCCGGTGCCTTCCTCGCGCCGTTCTTCTTCGGACTGTACTGGAAAAGAACGACGAAAGCCGGCGTTGTCGCAAGCTTTATTACCGGCGTCGGGATCGAGCTCGTGCAGCTTTACATCTCGCTTTCCGGCAATAATTTCCAGACGCCGTTCCTGAAGTACATATTCACCTCTTCCGTGCGCTCCGGCGCTGCAGCCATGCTGGTCGGCTTCATCGTCGTACCGCTTGTCAGCGTATTTACCAAGGCTCCGGACAGGGAGAAGGTAGACCGGATCTTCGCGAATTACGAAAACAAGGTTACGGTTACGAGAAAGGAAAACCTCGGAGAATAACCGGATGCTGCAGAATGAGCAATAAATATAAAAGGGGCTGTCGCAATAGCAGATGATATTTGAGGTATCATTGTGATATGCTCCCTTTCAGGTAGACAAGCGAAATAATAAAAACTTGCTTGCCTGGAAGGGGGCATATTTTGAGTTTTAAACATAAGTACTCATATGAGGAGAA
>CAMVNR010000055.1 GCA_947168905.1 uncultured Lachnospiraceae bacterium | reverse complement strand
AGGCACACGCGCTCATAAGTACATTGCCTCTCCCGCGCCAAACGATTTATCTGCCTCGAAAGGTGTGGCCTGTCATCGGGATCGGATGGCTTTTGGGTTTTCTTATAGTGATTGGATACTATTTGATCCCTCACCTCGTTCTTCGTGTGTGGCTCCGGAAGAATTCAGTGCCGGAATCTGATAAGGAAATATGTGCAACATGGAAACTTGAACAGGAAAAAATGGATTACCGGCGTCCGGTAGCATTGTTGAGAGCAGAAGTAGCAGCTCCATTTTCCATGGGACAAACAAAGCGGACACGTTGTACGGTGCTGCCCAAACGCAACTACACGAAAGAAGAACTCTCGATGATCTTCCGGCATGAATTACATCATCTTCAGCGATGTGACGTAGATACAAAAGTCTTTCTCTGCCTCTGTAATGCTTTGTGTTGGTTCAATCCGTTAGTCTGGATAGCAACGAGAAAAGCGGCTGATGATTTGGAACGCAGTTGTGATGAGATTGTAACAGAGGATATGGGAGACCAGGAGCGACACGCCTATGCAAACTTGCTATTAGATTCTTCAGTTCCAGGGAAAGGCTTTACTACCTGCCTCTCTGCGGCTGCAGGGACCCTTCGCTATCGACTGAAGAGCATCATGACCCAACGTAAGCGCCTGCTTGGAACAGCTGTTCTGATGGCTGCACTCTTTGGTTGTGTCATGTGTTTTGGAATCGTATCTATCAGTGATACACGGGGGAACTTCACATCTTTAATACTTGATTCTGATACTGAAATACAAGCCATCTATGATGGTAATAGTCTTGATACTCTGAGATGGGATGATTCTGCACTTCGGGAAACGCTTGAAGGGATTGAATTAGAACATATAGCTGGGTTGCGTAACCCTGTGCTTAATGGAAAGGAAATCACTTTTGTGTTATCAGAAGGTAGGTTTGTTTCTTTATCAGACCAAGTAGTTATTGTACATGACTATCACGAATACAACAGTACAGCTGACTGCTACATAGTCAATAATTCTGTTGATTGGGAAGCCCTGCGTGCTTGCCTTCATATAGTCGGTGATCAACAGTAATTAATTGCTTTTATACGAAAATACCGGACTGTATTAAAACAGCCCGGTATTCTTTGTTAACCAACCATGTCAGACAGATGCCCAAATAATAACTGACTCAAAACTTTCTTATGAGCATCCGCCCTTTCGGGGGGACTTTTTGCATTTAAGTACAGTTTTTATACCTCAGGGTCTTCGTATTCGATGTCCTTTGATGCCAGGAACTTAAGAACCGATTCGTCCCAGTATTTCTCAAGGCTCCGGTCCATGGAGAAGCCGCTGTAGGAGACGCCTGTGCGAAGGAAAAGACTCTGTTCCCGGTAGACAAAGCTTAAGAGGAGCGAGGATACGGGACAGCCTGTGAAGCCGGATCGTTCGACCATCTTTTCCGTGGATTCGGAAGAAGTGACAAGAACCACCTTAAAGGACACGGGAAGCCGGTTTCCCTGAAGCAGTTTAAACGCGGCGGGGCGGATTACGGACCAGCCGACAAAGCTGTTCTTCAGCGCGGTTTCTTTTTCTTCTTCGGTGAAGAAGCTTTCATTCTTCCGGCCTTCGATAATGGTTGTGTACTGGGTTTCAAAAGAAGCGTCGTGCAGGAGAAATCGGTCGAAGGCATCTTCGGAGAACAGAAGTCTCGTGAAGCGGCCGATATTCTGTATCTTCAGATAGAGCATAGGTACGGAATCCTTTCGCATAAAGGAAAATGATGTCTTAAGGTATTTTAGCATCCGGGGGAGCCTTTTGCAATCAACTTTTTGCTCTTATTTCATCATTTTGCGATTGACGAAAGTATGGCTAACTGGTATGATAAAAATGGAATTGTACGAACAAACGAAAAACCCACGGAGGTGTTTCATGAAAAAAACGAATGTACTGTTTGCCGCTTCTGAATGTGTACCGTTCATCAAGACCGGCGGACTTGCCGATGTTGCAGGTTCTCTGCCGAAGTACTTTGACAAGGAAAAATACGATGTCCGCGTGATCATGCCCAAATATACCTGCATCAAAGACAGTTTCCGCGAAAAAATGGAATATGTAACGCATTTCTACACCGGTTTCTGCTGGAGAGACCAGTATGTCGGCCTCTATAAGCTGACGCTTGACGGTGTGCTTTTCTATTTCATCGACAGCGAATTTTACTTCAACGGCTCCTGGCCCTACAGCAATGTTTACGATGATATTGAGAAATTCTCGTTCTTCTCGAGAATGGTGCTGTCGGTTCTGCCGCTCCTTGACTGGAAGCCCGACATCATTCACTGCCACGACTGGCAGACCGGCCTGATTCCCGTCTATCTCAACGATTCTTTCCAGGGCGATCTTTATTATCACCATATGAAGACCGTCTTCACGATTCACAATCTGAAATTCCAGGGCACCTGGGATGTTCGGACCATCATGGAGAAAACCGGTCTGTCCGCTTATTATTTTACGCCGGACAAGCTGGAAGCCTACGGGAATGGCAATATGCTTAAGGGCGGTCTTGTTTATGCCGACCGCATCACGACGGTCTCTAAAACTTACGCGGAAGAGATCAAGACTCCCTTCTACGGCGAAGGCATGGACGGATTGTTGACGGCGCGTGCCAATGCGCTTCGGGGGATTGTAAACGGCATCGATACCGAATTCTATAATCCTTCCGCCGACCCGGAGATTGCGAAATGCTATGACATTTCGGACGCGATTTCGGGAAAGGCCGCGAATAAAGTCGCGCTGCAGGAAGAACTGGGCCTCGAAAAGAAGCCGGGAGCGTTCATGGTCGGTATTGTTTCCCGTCTGACAGATCAGAAGGGATTCGACCTGATCGACTGTGTGATGCATGAGATCTGCGACCTGCCCAATATTCAGGTCGTTATCCTCGGCACCGGAGAGAAGCGCTATGAGGACATGTTCCGCTATTATGCCTCCCTCTATCCAGGCAAGGTAAGCGCGAGCATTTTCTATTCGGAACTGCTGTCGCACCGGATTTACGCGGGCTGCGACGCTTTCCTGATGCCTTCGCTCTTCGAGCCCTGCGGACTTTCACAGCTCATGTCGCTGCGTTACGGAACCCTTCCGATTGTCCGTGAGACCGGCGGCCTGAAGGATACGGTCGAAGCCTACAACGAAATCACGAATGAAGGCACCGGCTTCTCGTTCCGGAATTACAATGCGCATGAAATGCTCGGAATCATCAAATATGCGAAGCATGTTTATGAGAACCAGCGTAAGGAATGGGACGAGATGGTTATCCGTGCGATGAAGCAGGATTTCTCGTGGGCTGCGTCCGCCAAGAAGTATCAGGCGCTCTATGACGAACTGATCGCAGAAAAGACGATCGAAGAGACGCCTGCGGATTTATAAGACCCGGAAAGGAAAGGTTTCTTAAGTGTCAGCAAAAAGAGCCGTATCGATTGCTCTTGTCATTCTGATCGCCGGCTGCTTTGCCGGGATGATCATTTCGCTTTTGAACGGCAATAATAATCTGTTTTTCATCCTCGGGGGAGTCCTGGTGGGACTTGTAATCCTCGCGCTTGTGGTTCTTCGCGTGCTTCGCGGCAGGGATGCGTCCGGGGGAAAGGAAACGAATCAGTAATATGTCCTATATCATCACAACATCGGATCTGACGAAACAATACAGAGAAGTAACTGCCGTAGACAGCGTCGACCTCCACGTGGAGGAAGGCGCTGTCTACGGACTGATAGGAAGAAACGGAGCGGGAAAGACCACCATCCTGAAAATGCTTGCGGGACTGGCGTTTCCGACCTCCGGATCGATCACAATAGGAAACGGAAGCAGAAAGCCGCGGATCGGCGTCCTGATCGAGGAGCCGGGGCTGTACCGCTCGCTTACCGCGCTTGAAAACATGGAAATTAAACGGATCGCGCTCGGAAGCCCGGATTCGCCGGAACGTTCCAGGCAGCTTCTCGAATTCGTCGGGCTGATGAACTGGGCGGATGTACGCTGCGGCAGCTTCTCTTTGGGAATGCGCCAGCGTCTGTCGATCGCACTCGCTCTTTCCGGGGATCCGGACATCCTGATCCTCGACGAGCCCATTAACGGTCTGGATCCGCAGGGAATTCACGACGTAAGGACGGTTCTTTCGAGGCTCAATCAGGAGAACGGGAAGACCATTGTGATTTCCAGTCATCTCCTGGACGAGCTCAGCAAGGTCGCGACCGTCTACGGGATCCTGGACCGCGGACGTCTCGTGAAGGAGGCGGGCGAAGAGGAGATTCTGAATTCGATGCCGGCGTATGTGCGCTTTATCGTCGACGATACGCTCGCCGCGAAAACGGTTCTTGAAAGCATGGGCATTTTCAGCTACCAGACGAAGTCCCAGCATATGATTCATGTCCTGGAGCAGTTCGCAAGACGGGACGAAATGCTGGAGAAAATGATCATGGCAGGCATCCATGTTCACGAATGCCAGGTGGTCCGCGAATCTCTGGAGACATATTTTATGGGAATTACGAAGGAGGACCGCGTATGAAATCACTGTTTCAGGCGGAACTCTACCGTGCAAGGAAATCGAAGAGCCCGCTGATTATCCTGATTGTCTGTTTCGGAATGTCGCTGTTTTCCGGCCTCAGCTACGGAATCATGTACGGAAACGCGCCGTGGATTCAGAAGATGTATGAAAACGCCTTCGGCTACAATCCCTTCGCCTTCGGCGACGACCTGGATCTGGGTCTGGATATCGCAGGGTTTACCAGGATGAAAAGTGTCGGCGAATTTATCAGTACGGGGCTCAGAATCAACATCTGTCTGTACCTGGTCATCTTCATCGCGGTTTTTCTCATGCCGATGAGAAGGAGCGGCTTCATCAAGAACCTGAGCTCCGAACACAGCAGGACCAGGATTTTCTTCGTACATGTGCTTCTGATCCTGATTTATTCGTTCCTTTTGGTGGATGTGGCAGCGCTTGCCATGGCGCTGATGTGCCTTGTTACATACCGGGGGCTTCCCTTAGGCGGGCTTCCGGAGCTCCTGACGTATCTTGTGACATCAGCACTTCTTGTTGCGGCGATCGGCCTTGTCGTACTTACGCTGACGGACCTTCTGAGGCGCCAGACGCCGGCAATCGTGATGTCGGTCATTTATCTGTGGATGATCGCTCCGACGGTTTTCGCGATGGGGCAGGTGATGACGCTGTATACAAGCCGGTCGGATTTCCGTCTCCAGTATGTGTCCCTTGCGGGAAATCTGATGCTGCTTTCGCCCGGCAAATGGGACACAATTCTGTCGGCGCTTCTTGTGATTGCCGTGTATGCGGGTCTGTGTATCCTTCTGCATTTCCTGGTCGTCAGGAAGAAAGATATCATCTGAAGGTTTTTTGAGTTTTTTACTTGTCATCGGCCCGGAATCGTGCTATCATTAGTTCAATGATTTTTTCGGAGTCTGAAGACAGAAGATGAGAGTGATTGCCGGGACAGCCGGAAGCCTTCCATTAAAGACGATCCCCGGCCTTTCCACAAGGCCGACGCAGGACAGAATCAAGGAGACGCTGTTCAATATCCTTCAGCCGTATATTCCGGGCTGCCGCTTTCTGGACCTCTTCGCGGGATCCGGAGCCATGGGGATTGAAGCGCTCTCAAGAGGTGCTGTTTTTGCAGCATTTGTCGAGAAAAACGCCGCCGCATCCCGCATCATCCGGGAGAACCTGCATTTTACGGGACTGGAGGATCGGGCGCTGAATCTGTGTACGGATGCGGTGTCCGGACTGAAGACTCAGAAAATCATCCGGGAGGCGCCGTATGACATCGTCTTCATGGATCCGCCCTACGGCACGGGAGAAGGCGAGAAAGCGCTTCAGGCGCTTCTAAATTCGCCTGCAGTCTCTCCCGAAACGATTATTATCCTGGAAGAATCCATCCGCTTTGATCCTTCCGTGATTCTCGAAATGCCCTTTGAAATCACGAGGGACAAGCGTTATAAAACCAACCGGCACCTCTTTATGAGACTGAAAAAGGAAACAACATGACAGTGGCGATCTACCCCGGATCCTTCGACCCGGTGACTTTCGGACATATCGACATTATCCGCCGTGCGAGCAGGATCTGCGACCGGCTGGTTGTCGGTGTCCTGAATAACTCTGCGAAAAAACCGCTTTTTACGGTGGAAGAGCGTAAAGAACTGATCCGGCTCGCGGTTTCGGACCTTCCAAATGTGGAGGTACAGTCCTTCTCGGGACTGACCGTGGACTTTGCCGGAAGCGTAGGCGCGTCGTTTATGGTCCGCGGGCTTCGAGCGGTTACGGATTTCGAATATGAGCTTCAGCTTTCCCAGACGAACCACAAGCTGGCCCCGGAAGTGGATACGGTGTTCTTAACGACCAACTTAAAATATGCCTACTTAAGTTCCAGCATTGTCAAGGAAGTCGCCTCCTACGGCGGGGATATTTCAGAGTTCGTTCCTGATTTTGTGGCGGAGAAAATTCACGAAAAATTAAAATAAGCGAGGTAATTTACAATGAGCAACAGAATTGAACAAGTTATCGGCGATATTGAGGAGTACATTGACGGATGTAAAATGCAGGCGTTTTCGAACACCAAAATCATTGTAGACCGGCCCCAGCTTGAAGAGTTTCTGGACGAACTTCGTCAGTATACACCCGAAGAGGTGAAAAAATATCAGCGTATGCTCAACAACCGCGATAAGATCCTTTCCGACGCCAAGAAGAAGGCGGCCGAGGTGGAGGATAAGGCGCAGGCTTATGCGGAGCATATGGTCAACGAGAACCAGATTACCCGTATGGCTTATGAAAAGGCCAATGAGATCTTAAAGGACGCGCAGGAGCAGGCAAAAGAGATCCTCGACAACGCGACCGAGGAGTCAAATGCGATCCGTCAGGGCGCTCTCGATTACACGAATGCGATGCTGAACAACCTGCATTCGATTATTTCAGGAACCGTCGAGGACAGCCAGAACCGTTATACCGCGCTGCTTTCTTCGCTGTCGGAGCACCTGAACATTATCGAATCCAACCAGCGCGAGCTGAACCAGAGCCAGGAACCGGAGGAACCGGCATCGGGCAGCCAGAAGCCCTTCTTCGAAGCGGATGCCGACGAGGAAGACGACGCAGACTGATGGACAGCATTTATAAGTGAAATACGTTAAGTGCAGGTATGCTGTTTTATGCGGCGTGCCTGCTTTTTTTGGAAGAAGACAGAAAAAAGGAGCTGTAAAAAGACAGCATGAATCAGAAAAACATGAAAAACCTGCCGGAAGCATTTCTTCGCAGCATGCAGGAGCTTCTGCAGGACGAGTATCAGGACTATCTGGACAGCTACGGTGAAGAGCGCGTCTACGGACTGCGTGTCAATACGCTGAAGACCAGTCCGGAGAAATTTTTAAAGATCAGCCCCTTTTCGCTCGAGCCAGTTCCCTGGACAGACAACGGCTTTTATTACAGCGCCAAGGACAAGCCGGGCAAACACCCGTATTATTTTGCGGGGCTGTATTACCTTCAGGAGCCTTCCGCCATGTCTCCGGCCGCGATTCTGCCGGTCTCCCCGGGAGAGAAGGTGCTGGACATCTGTGCGGCGCCGGGCGGCAAATCGACGGAGCTTTCGGCGAAGCTTCAGGGACAGGGGCTCCTCGTTTCCAATGATATCAGCAATTCGCGGGCGCAGGCTCTTTTAAAAAATCTCGAACTTTTCGGCGTAAAGAACGCGGTTGTCATGTCCGAGGACCCGGTGAGACTGTCCGGCCGCTTTGAGGAGTATTTTGACAAAATTCTGATCGATGCTCCCTGCTCCGGGGAGGGAATGTTCCGGAAGGAACCGGCGGTCATCAAAAGCTGGATCGAACATGGAAACGGCTTCTATGTCGAACTCCAGAAGAAAATCACCGAAGCGGCGCTGAAGATGCTGAAGCCCGGAGGAATGCTTCTTTATTCCACCTGCACCTTTTCCGTCCTTGAAGATGAGAATATCGTACTGCACATGAAGAAGCTCTGCCCGGAGCTTGAGGTAGTGGATATTTCCGGGTTTTATGAGGGCTTCATGCCCGGGCGGCCGGATCTTGCAAAAGCGTATGATCCAGAGCTTCTTGGCTGTGCGCGACTCTACCCGCATAAGATCCGGGGAGAGGGACATTTTGCGGCGCTCCTTAAGAAAGGCTCCGGCGGAAATGAAACAGTGAAGAGGGAGGCTTCGGAAGCGGTGCCCGGGAAGAAGGACGCAGGACAGAAGCTCTCCGAAACGACCCGCGCCTTTCTATCGGAGCTTCGTCTGCCGATCAGTGAAAGCTGCCTGGAACTAAGGGGAGAACGGCTGTTTCTGATGCCGGAAGACGGGGAGCTTCCGCTCTCGTCTCTTAGAATCCTTCGCGCGGGCCTGCTTCTCGGCGAGCAAAAAAAAGGCCGCTTTGAACCGTCCCAGGCGCTGGCCATGGCTCTTCGCGGCGGCGAATATCCGTATGTCATCGATCTGCCGTGTTCGGACGGACGGGTGATCCGCTATCTGAAAGGAGAGACTCTGGATCTGTCCGGCATGGAAAACCTTAGGGACGGACTTTATCTCGTGCGCACCGACGGCTTTTCGCTCGGCTTCGGGAAAGTAACCGGAAACAGCCTGAAGAATAAATACCTGCCGGGCTGGCGCTGGCAGTAAAAAGCCGCTGAAGGATTGATTGACAGTCAGGACAAAGTACGTTATAATATTTCAGTTATAAATCCTGCATTTTTCGAAGGAGACTGTCATGCCAAAAAAAGGACTGCTGATCGTGCTGTCGGGGTTTTCCGGCGTCGGAAAGGGTACGATCGTTAAGGAGCTTCTTCACCGCTACCCTGAAGAGTTCTCCCTCAGTATTTCCGCGACTTCCAGGAAGATCCGCGACGGCGAAGAGGACGGGAGAGAGTATTTCTTTGTCAGCCGTGAAAAGTTCGAAGAGATGCTTAAGGAAGAGAAGCTTCTCGAACACGCCGTCTACAACGGAAATTATTACGGAACGCCGAAGGACTATGTCCTTCAGAAATCGGAAGAAGGAAAGAACGTTATTCTGGAGATCGAAGTTCAGGGAGGGCTGCAGATCCGCAATATTTTCCCGGATTCGCTGCTCCTGTACGTCGTTCCGCCGAGTGCGAAGGAGCTTTACAGCCGCCTCACGGGCCGAGGCACGGAGTCTCAGGAGGAAATCCTCAGAAGAATGCGCCGGGCAATTGACGAGGCGGACTATGTCGCGCGCTATGACAGCATGATTGTCAACGACGACCTTGAGGCCTGTATCAATGACGTATACAGTCTGATCCGCGAAAAACAGGAAGAAGCCGACAGGAGGGACTGCCTGATCCGGCGCCTGAAAGAAGAATTATATGAAATCACAAAGGAGGACGAGGTATTATGATCCATCCGTCTTATAAAGAAATGATCGAGAAGATCAACGACACCGCCGAAGCCGGCGATATGATCATCACGAACCGCTATTCCCTGGTGCTTGCGGCTGCAAAGCGTGCCCGCCAGATCAATGCGGGCTCGGAACCGCTTGTCAAAACGAAGAGCAAGGAAAAGAACCTTTCCATCGCTGTGGACGAGTTCTATGCCGGCAGAGTGCATGTGCTCGAGGACAATAGTGCAGACGAATACGATGATTACGAATATGACTACAGCGAGGGCAGCGGCTACAGCTCTTTTGGGGATGACTCCACCGAATACGCGGACGAAGATGCTGAAGAGACAGACGAAGAGAACGATGCCGAAGAACAGGAATCGGAAGAGTGATGTCTGAGAAGATTTTCTTCCTTTCTCTGGGCTGTGATAAGAATCTTTCGGATTCGGAGCACATGCTCGGAATCCTGCAGGAAGAAGGATACGAATTCACCGATGACGAGACGGAAGCCGGGATCATTATCATCAATACCTGCTGCTTTATCGGAGATGCCAAGGAAGAGAGTATTCAGGAAATTTTAAGATGCGCCGGATATAAGGAGACGGGAAGCCTGAAAGCGCTTGTCGTTACAGGCTGTCTTTCGGAGCGCTACGCTTCGGAGATGGAAACGGAGCTCCCGGAAATCGACGGCTGTCTCGGAATCGGTTCCTGGGACCGGATCGGAGAGGTCGTAAGAGACGCGCTTCTTAAGAAGCATCCGCATGTATTTGATTCCAATGCACGGCTCCCGAAAGCCAAAAGAAGAATCGTAACGACCGGCGGCCACTATGCGTATCTTAAAATTGCCGAGGGCTGTGACAAGTACTGCACCTACTGCATTATTCCCTATGTCAGGGGCGCCTACCGCTCTGTTCCCATGGAGGAGCTCATAAGAGAAGCTGGGCTTCTTTCGGAAAACGGTGTAAAGGAACTGATTCTCGTCGCTCAGGAGACGACGCTTTACGGCACGGATCTCTACGGATACAAGGCCCTTCCCGAGCTTCTTGAAAAGCTAAGCGAGATTCAGGGGATCGAGTGGATCCGGCTTCTTTACTGCTATCCAGAGGAAGTGACAGAGGAGCTTCTTCTCACGATGAAAAAGCTTCCGAAAGTCCTGCATTATCTGGATATTCCCGTTCAGCATTCGTCAGACAGCATTCTGAAGAAGATGAACCGCAGAACGACCAAGGCGGAATTCTTAGAGAAAATCCGGCTGATGCGCGAAATCCTCCCGGACATTGCGCTCAGGACTACACTGATTACGGGCTTCCCCGGGGAAACCGAAGCGGATTTCGAGGACTGCATGGCATTTGTGCGTGAAGTGCGCTTTGACCGCCTCGGTGTCTTCTGCTATTCGGCGGAAGAGGGGACAGCGGCGGCAACTATGGATGGCCAGATTGCCGCGTCCGTAATGAAAAAGCGCAGGGACCGCCTGATGAGAGTCCAGCAGAAGATCGCATTCCAGAACGCCGAACTGATGAAAGGCCGCGTCCTTTCGGTGATGGTCGAGGGACGGATTGCCGGTGAGGATCATGTCTATGCGGGCAGAAGCACTATGGATGCGCCGGATGTGGACGGTCTGGTGTTTTTCGAATGCGGATACGAGCTTCTGACCGGTACCGTCGTCCGGGTGAGAATCACCGCTTCGCGCGAATATGACCTGATAGGAGAACTGATCGAATGAACCTTCCAAACCGCCTGACGATTACACGTGTCTGTCTGATTCCGGTTTTTATTGTCTTCGTCATGATGTCGGAGCATTTCTGGTGGGCGAAGTATGCCGCGGTCGCGGTATTTGTCCTGGCCTGTATCACGGATTTCTTTGACGGACAGATCGCCAGGAAATACAATATGGTGACGAATTTCGGGAAATTTATGGATCCTCTGGCGGATAAGCTTTTGGTCTGCTCCGCCCTGATCTGCCTTGTCTATTTCCACCGGATTCTCTTAAGCGTCGTCATTCTGATCGTCGCGCGCGAATTTATCATCAGCGGCTTCCGCCTTGTCGCAGCCCAGCAGGGGCTGGTGCTCGCAGCGAGCAAGCTTGCCAAGGTGAAGACTGCGGTTCAGATGATTATGATCACCGTGCTGATTCTGAATATAGACCTTCTGTTCTTCAGAATTCTTGAAAACGTGCTGATCTGGGCGTCTCTCGTGCTCACGATTGTATCGCTTCTGGAATATCTTATCAGGAACCGCTCCGTGATGAAGGGAGAAATGTAGGAGTTTATCATGTCCGATATCCATCAGATTATACGAAATATCAGAGGCAGAGAAAGCCTTTCGGAAAACCTTTGTGCCTACCTTGGCGAACTGAAGCATACGGCCGGCGAACTTTCCTTTACCGACCTGTCCCTTCAATATCTTTCTCTTTATGAAGCTGTCAGCGAAAAACAGGAGCAGCCGGAGACTTTCGAAGAAGTGAGCCGCGCGGTTTCGGACTATCTTGAGGGAAATTTAAGCCTTGGAAATCTGATTGCGCTCAGAAAGAAAAATATCGCCCGGATGTCGGAGGTTTCGCGTCTGATCGACCGGTTTACGCTCGCGGAATATCTTATGAACCGTACGGAACACCGCTTCCTCGGTGAAAAAGAGCTACCCGGCGGCTATTCCGACCTGGACTTTTCCGATGAGATCATGAGCGGCATCTCCTTAAGAAAAGACGAGGCGAGAGGACTGCTTGTCTCGGAAATTCTCGGCGAGCTTCCTGTCAGGATGACAAAGGCGCGCTTTTTCGAGACGCTGAGAAACCGCCTGTCCGTATACCTTTCTTCCGATACGGAAGCTTTTATGAATATGATTTCAGGCCTGCGCGCTTCCGGAGGAGTTACCGAAGGAAACGAAGACTTCCCTGAGCTTTCCCGGGAACTTGAGGATATTCTCGGCGTTTTCAGAACAGGAAAGGGCGCGGAACTGACCGAGGAGGAATTCCTCCGGATGCAGGATGCGCTTCAAAGGATCAGCAGGACGCTGGAGGACTGCTCGGGGCTCTGCTCGCAGACTGCTGCGGTTCTGAATGACCTTGAAGTGCTTCTTCTTTCGGGAGACAGCGCCGGCATATCAGAAGACGCGAGCGCCCGGAAGATTCTTCGAAATACGGCGGAGCTTTTTTCGGCGCTTCCGGAATCCCGTACAGAGCTTCTGGATGAAACGCTGGAGCTGTGCCGGGATCTCGAGGGCGTTCTGGAGGATGCGGTGGAGGCTTATAATGAAGCCGCGTCTTTCTCAGAAGACCTCAGCGGGAAATATGCGAAGGAGATTCAGAAATACGGCTTAAGCGAAGGCTACGCCGATCTGCGGATGATCCGCGCGCTTCGTTCGGAGAGCGTTTTCCCGCCCGAGCCCGCAGATGCAGCCGCGCCGGTGCCGATGAACACGGAAATCTTCGACAGAGAGTTTGAAAAGCTGGCTGCTGAAATATCCGATCTTTTCGCAGCGTCGAAAAAGACCTATTCCCGTGCGGTTACAGCGCGGATGCTTTCGTTGATTCCGCCGGTTTTTAAGAGCGCGGAACAGCTGGAAAACTATATTTACACGGCCCTCTCGTCCTGCAGCGTCACGGAAGAGAAGCTGGCCTGCATCGAACTGGTCAGGAAGCTTTTGGCAGAGTAAAATGAAGTACTGGCGTCACATGTGGGTTTCGCCTTCTCTGGAGGACGGGAAGGCGGCTCTTTACCGGAAACTCCGTTTCGGCAGACCTGTAAAGTCTGTCTGGCTGATTGCGCTCTCGGAGGACGGTACCCATCTCGTCGATATTTATCCTTCCAAAAACCTGCAGCAGCGGTATTATAGGCGTTCAAAGCAGATTGTGATCGGCCTGGCTTCTGCAAAGGAAGAGGCGGAAGAGATGTCCGGAAGCATCCTCTATGAAGTATACAGAAGAACCGGGGGATTTGACCTCATGGGTCTGCTCCAGTCCGGAAAGGATGGATGAAAAGTGGCTGTGTTTCTGACGGTTTTAAAAATCCTGGGACTCGTGCTTCTTTCAGTCATCGCGCTGGTGCTTTTTATTGTCATTGTCATCCTGACGCTGGTGTTTACGGTTCCGGTGAAATATTGGGGGCATCTTGAGGTTGACGATGACGTCGGCTTCGAGATCGTCGTGCACTGGCTTCTGAAAGCGGTTTACGCGCGTCTTGCAGTCGGGCCTGACGGACAGACGACACAGGTCCGGCTCCTCGGAAAAGACCTGGAGCTTGGCGGAGAGATGACCATTGACATGGTGCTTGATTTCCTGTTTCCGCCGGTGGACGACGAGACGATTGCGCGCGAGAACCGCGAGGATCAGCTGCTTAACAGAGCCTTTAAGGCTGATTTTGAGCGGGCTGTCGCAGATGAGGAGGATTTTATCGAGGAAGAAGCCTCTCCTGACACCTTCCTGTCGCGCGCTACGGATTTCTTTCTCGAGAAGACCTCCGGCATCCGGGAAAAGTACAAGAAGCTGAAGCGCCAGAAACGCTTCCTTTCGAGGAAACGGGTAAAGCATGCGCTGACGCTGATCCTCGAATTTGTAAAAAAGGTCATCGGAATCGTGTTTCCGAAAGAGCTTTGCGGAGAGGTTCTTATCGGCTTTGAAAGTCCCGCCGATACCGGAACATTTCTTGCAGCCTCTTCAATGCTGCTTCCGCTGACAAAAGAGAAGCTTGTGATTACGCCGGACTTTGAAAAGCAGGCGTTTGAGGCCTCGCTCGACTTTGCCACGAGTGTGCGCATCGGCGGCCTGGTGATCGCCGTTGTAAAGTTTATTCTCAATAAGTACGTCCGCTATTTCATGCGGAGAGTAAGAAAGTATCTGTAAAACAGTGCTGTATTCATTATCAGGAGGTTCGTTATGGCAGACAATTTATTTACCGAATCCGTTCAGTCTCTGTTAAAAGGTCTTGACGGGTTTATTTCCGAGAGAACCGTGGTGGGAAACCCGATTACGGTCAATGATACGGTGATCCTGCCGCTGATGGACGTGCAGATCGGTGTCGGCGCCGGGGCTTACGCCGCGAAATCCAACGGCACAGCCGGCGGAATGGGCGCAAAAATGTCTCCGACGGCCCTTCTTCTTATTCAGGGCAGCGCAGCCAGAATCATCCGGATCACCAATCAGGATACCGTTTCCAAGGTGATCGATATGGTTCCGGATGTCATCGACAGACTGAAAGCCGGGAAAATGAAAAAAGATCCCGAGGTGGACAAGAAGGTCGAGGAAATCAGGAAAGAAGCGGGTGAAGCCGCGCCCGAGGGAGAATAACTGCATTTTTTCAGGAGAATTTATACACTGCAGGAGGAGCTTTTGCAGATAATCTGCACCATAGGCAGAGCTTTTAAAGGCCGCATTCCGTTATGCGGCCTTTTTCCTGGTGCCGGATGCTTTCCTTCTTCCGTAAATTCTGCTATAATGGCGGAAAGATTTTCAAAAATCACTTGATTTTTGTCCGGATCTGTTGTACTATATAGACACGAACAAATGTTCTATCGGAGGTTCACATGGATAAGACAGAAAAACTGAAAGCACTCGACGCCGCGATCGGCCAGATTGAGAAGGCATACGGCAAGGGGTCGATTATGAAGCTCGGAAGCGGCGCACATATGCAGGTCGAGACCATTCCCACCGGCTGCTTAAGCCTGGATGTGGCACTCGGCGTGGGCGGTATTCCGAGAGGACGTATTGTGGAAATCTACGGTCCGGAGTCTTCGGGTAAGACGACGGTCGCTCTTCATATGGTCGCCGAAGTCCAGAAGCGCGGCGGCATCGCCGGCTTTATCGATGCGGAGCACGCGCTTGATCCGGTATACGCGCACAATATCGGCGTGGATATTGATAATCTCTATATTTCCCAGCCGGATTCCGGCGAGCAGGCGCTGGAAATCTGCGAAACCATGGTCCGCTCCGGAGCTGTGGATATTATTATTGTCGACTCTGTAGCGGCGCTGGTTCCCCGTCAGGAAATCGACGGAGAGATGGGCGACTCTCATGTCGGCCTTCAGGCCAGACTCATGTCCCAGGCTCTTCGCAAGCTCACGAGTGTCATCGGCAAATCCAATGCGATTGTCATTTTTATCAACCAGCTTCGTGAAAAGGTCGGCGTCATGTACGGAAACCCGGAAACGACGACCGGTGGGCGCGCGTTAAAGTTCTATTCCTCTGTCCGTCTGGACATCCGCCGTACCGAGTCGATCAAGCAGAGCGGAGAGGTCATCGGCAATCATACCAGGATCAAGGTCGTGAAGAATAAAGTCGCGCCGCCTTTCAAGGAAGCGGAATTCGATATCGTTTTCGGAAAAGGCATCAGCCGTACCGCGGATATTCTCGAGCTGGCCTCGAATGCCGGCATTATCCTGAAGAGCGGGGCCTGGTTCTCCTATAATGACGAGAAGATCGGGCAGGGCAGGGAAAATACCAAGGCCTGGCTGGAAGAGCATCCCGAGGTGCTTTCGGAAGTGGAGCAGAAGACCAGAGCGCATTTCGGACTGCCGGTGGCAGATGCGGCGGCATCTCCTGCCGCTCCTGCGGAAGAAAAGCCCGTAAAGCGCACCTCGAAGAAGGCGGAGCCTTCGGATGATGTTGAAATTATTGACGACAGTCTGTGATCAAGGAAGCAGAATATGGAGAATGAAGCAGTTTCGGCAGAGGTGATGCGCCTTGCCAGGGTCCGCGCAATGAAGATACTGGAATATGCGGACAGAACCGAAAAGCAGCTTCGTGACCGGCTGAAGGAGGGAGAATTCCCTCCTTTTGCCATTGATGCGGCGGTTGCGTATGTAAAGGAAATGCATTATCTGGATGACAGACGCTATGCCGAAATTTATATCCGCTCGAAAACCGGTCAGAAGAGCCGTTATGAAATGACAAATGAGCTTCGAATGCGGGGCGTTGACGAGGATTCGATCCATGAGGCGCTCTGCAGTGAAGAACCGGACGATACGGAAACCGTCCGCAGGCTTTTTCTGAAAAAATACGCCTCGAAGGATTTAAGCGATCCGGGGGTTTACCAGAAGGCTTTCAGATATTTCGGCGGGAAGGGCTTTTCCTATGAGAGCATCCGGGAAGGCATCCGCAGGGGCATCGAGGAGGAAAGCTGAGACAGTATAAGAGGCTTGCAATCGACAGTAAGCTGTGATATAATTAACCTGCTGTAATTTCCGGCTGTTATTTTTTGAGGGAGGTGCGCTATGAAATACAGATTGTTCGGAATTCTGCTTTCTGTGATGCTTTTTTCCGGCTGTATTGCGGCGGCTGTTTCTTCACTGAAGGCTTTTGCAGATCCCGGTGAGAGTGCTGCGGAAACGGAAAGCATGGAAGAAACAGAGCTGGAGCTCTGTACCGAGATTGAAATTGATCATACCGTGTATACCGTCTCTCTTTCGGAGCTTTCGGGAGAACTTGAAGGCGCGTATCTCGCAGACGAGCTGTGTATTACGGATTCCGAAAGCCGGGATGTGCTTCAGGATTATTATCATATCTATGACCGCGCAGATAAAGATTCCCTGACGGTTTCGCTTTTTGTCGAGGACGGTTTTGTCACGGAATGCGTCGAGGACGCCGGCCGGGAATTCATTACGCTGTACAGAATCGGAGGCCCGGAGGAAGAATACCGTGTTCTGGAAACAGAATCGGTTTCTTTTGAAAACGCGGAGCGTATCCTTAAGATCCGCGTCCTGCAGGAACTCGTTGCTGTAAAGAAAAATGTGATGGATCAGGGCGAGATTGTGTCTGAAGCGGATTCCGAGGAAGATGCTCTGAGCAGTTCGGAAGAAACTTCCGCTTCGGAGGTGCCGGAGGATACTGACAGCGAAGATACGGAGAATACAGACGCTTCTTCCGATAAAGAAGCAGCTTCCTTCGAAGAAACGGAATCTGATGAAAGCGGTTCCGACGTTTCCGAAGAAGATACGGCTTCAGATTTAGAGACAGAGGCTTCAGACGAAACTGAAACCATCAGCTCTATGGATGTTTCGGAAGAGGAGAGCGTATCCGAAGAACCGGTTTCAGCACCC